>CANHNG010000050.1 GCA_947461915.1 Flavobacteriaceae bacterium | reverse complement strand
TCAAGTGATTGGCAAATAAATGCGTTCAGTTCTTTCGACAGTATCCAAAGGTTTCGCCGCGCTGGTAGTTAGCGGCTCGATTGCGGCCATGGCTGCTCTTCCGGCTCACGCCGCGATTGCGACTTACTACCCTTCAGGCCCGCAGGTGAATGTGCCTTTGGCTGATGTTACAAACGGCGGTTGGACGCTTTGCTGGTCGGAAGCGTATAACGGCGTTAGCAAGCTAGAGGATATCTTGGCCGGCACCGACGACCACAGCGCAGTGGCTTGCGATGGTGATTTGGTTCTGATCACAGGCTGGGCCAACGCCAACCCAAACACTCTCATAACCTTGGCTGCGGCTCCGAAGGCTGAGGCTTTTCTTGAGACACCAATGAGCGACGCCTCGGGTGTTTTGATTCCTCGGGCCGCCGATGGTTGGGCCTCGGTCTGCCGCGCTGCTGGTAACGAGTTCACTAACCCGCACCTGGTCAATGGAACGTACTGGTACAACACTCCCGGTTGCTCAATGGGTATTAGCCCAAGTGAAGACCTTCACCAGTGGCCTGGCGACTCAATGTGGAACGATGGCTCTCAGCCAAAGCGAATCAGCTGGCACATGTACGACGGTTCTAACCCAACTTCCCCTTCTCTTAATGCGGTGGTATTCATCCCCCCGGCATCAGACCCAGTGTCGTGCTCCGTTAAGCCCCAAGCACCAATGTGTTCTCCCGTGGCCAATTTTGGTATCCATTTTTTCTTTTGCTCTTCATTTCCAAAAGCTAATATATGATTGGTGCATAATGAATTATGTGCCGCAACAGATAGTCCAATGGAAGGATCCACCTTAGCTATTTCTTCTATTATCGTAATGTATTCGTGATACCCTAAACCAGATCCGCCCAAATCTTCCGGAACTAATATCCCCATAAAACCCATAACACCCAATTTTCTGAACAAAGGGACAGGGAAAATCTGAGCCTCATCCCACTCCATTATGTAAGGTCTAATATTTTTTTCGGCAAAATCTCTTATAGATTGAGCTATCATTGTTTGCGTTTCGCTGTAATCGAAGTTCATAGAAATAGGGTAAGAATTTAAAAGTCCAAATATAAGGCTATAATATTTGCCTTATCAATAGACAATCCTTTAATTTTTGTTAAATCATTAACATTTTTAAAATCGCCATTCATGCTTCTAAAAGTGACAATTTGTTTGGCAAGTTGATAATTAAAATAGGGGAATTGAGACAATTCCTTTGTGGAAGCGTTATTGATGTCTATTTTTTTAAGGTTGGGAAGCTCTGAAACTTTAAAATGGGAATTCAAATTTTCGATAACTTCTGGCGATACTCCCCAAACATCATTCATTTGTTCCATCGAAACAAAACCTCCCAAACTTTCCTTCAGCTTTAAAATCCGAAGTGAAATCGCCTCCCCTATACCATAAATCTTGATTAAATCTTCTTGTGTCGCCTTATTGATGTCGATTATGACTGTTTTTTCTTTTTTGACGAAAGCCGAATTGGGATATTTTTTATAATCTTTGAATTCCTTTTTATTGTTGACCCAATCCGGAAATTTGAAATAAGGCGAAATGGCATTCAACAAGGAATCGGAAACTTTTGTTACATCCTGAAATTCTTTCCGAGAATTTACGTAGTTGTTTCCTTTTCTAAAAGCCAGCAGCCGGTCGATTTCAAGAACGGACATGCCGAGCTTGTAGCCTTTGTAATCCGAAATAAAATTAGGGTTGAAAGGGTAAATCTTCGGAATATAATGGAGTTTTTGCTGTTTCATCGAATCAATCTGTAATTGTACCGAAAGCCATTTTTCTTTCTCAGGGGAGTCATTCGACAATGCACTAACATCAACAAAAAAATACACCAACTGCAAAACAATAATTATTCCAAATAATAAAAAAACACCCGTGCGCTGCCCCGGTGAAAACTTAAAATAGGATTTTATTATTTTGAAAGTCATACTTTTTCAGATTGGATCAATTTCCCTAGAGTTGAATATTGAACTTTAAAAATAAGGAATATTTTATGAAATGGGAATTTTTATTACTGGAATTCTTAAAAAAGACATTTTTGAAAAAATAAGGATTTTCTTGTGTAGCATCCTTTAAAAAAAACAATATATTTGGAACTTACTAACCAAAACCCAAAATACGATGTCAATTTGGAAAAGAAAACCATTAGCCCAGCTCCTAGCTGAGGCAGCTGAATCTGAAAAAGGATTAAAAAGAACATTAACCGCCTGGTCATTAATTGCATTAGGCATTGGTGCGATCATAGGCGCCGGTCTATTTGTAAGAACCGCCATGGCGGCTTCGCAAAATGCGGGTCCGTCAGTAACAATAGCTTTTATTGTTGCGGCTATTGGCTGTGCGCTAGCAGGGTTATGCTATGCTGAACTTTCTTCTTCCATTCCCATTTCAGGAAGTGCTTACACCTATACTTACGCGACGATGGGTGAGTTTATGGCCTGGATTATTGGCTGGGATTTAATATTAGAATATGCAGTTGGAGCCGCGACGGTAGGAATCGCATGGAGCGAGTACCTGAATAATTTACTTGTCAATGTACTTCACATCAGCCCAATTCCCTATTCGCTTTCCCATTCCCCATTTCAATCTAATTTAGAGACGGGCGAAAATGGAATAATCAATCTACCCGCTTTATTTATAGTCGGGATTATCAGTTTATTATTAATCAAAGGAATCCAAGAATCGGCATTTGTAAACGGGATTATCGTTGTTTTAAAAGTTTTCATCGTTGTTTTAATTATAGTTATCGGTTGGAATTTTGTCAATCCAGCAAATCATACACCCTATATTCCGCCAAGTTCAATTTTTACGGACGAACACGGAATAAATCATAATTTTGGAGGATTTTGGGGAATTATTGGAGCTGCCGGTACCGTCTTCTTTGCCTTCATCGGATTTGATGCCGTAAGCACTGCCGCACAGGAAACTAAAAATCCAAAAAGAAATATGCCAATAGGCATTTTAGGATCACTAGCAATTTGCACCATTTTGTATATTCTTTTCGCCCACGTGTTGACAGGAGTCGCTACCGTCGAGGATTTCAGAACAGGTGGAAAAGAAGCGTCTGTGGCATTTGCCATCAATAAATATATGATAGGTTATGCTTGGCTAGGCCAATTGGTGACCGTAGCCATATTGGCGGGATTTTCTTCTGTGATATTGGTAATGTTATTAGGACAATCTAGAGTATTTTATTCCATGGGAAAAGATGGATTGTTACCTAGCATGTTTAGTGATTTGCATTCCAAATTCAAAACACCCTACAAAGCCAATATTGCCATTTTACTGATTGTCGGAGCATTTGCCGCTTTTGTTCCCGGCGATATTGTAGGCGACATGACCAGCATAGGAACCTTATTTGCTTTTGTATTGGTTTGCATATCGGTAATTATTTTGAGAAAAAAAGAACCTAATATGGTACGGGAATTTAGAACTCCATTGGTTCCGCTGGTACCATTACTCGGAGTTGCTGCCTGTGTTTTAATGATGGTTGGATTGGGTTGGACTAACTGGTTGCGTCTTTTTCTGTGGATGGCCATTGGTGTTGCTATCTATTTTGCATATAGCAAGAAAAACAGTAAGTTGAACAATACAGAAAAGTAGTTTTATACAAAAAGAAAAAAGGGATTATGAAGCAAATTCATCTGCTTTATAATCCCTTTTTTGTTGACATTTTTTTTACAAATCAAAAACCGAGCTACGCTTGGCCCGAATCAAATCCTTTAGCCGAATCCAGAAGGCCAAGGTTAAGTATACACCAAAACCCAAACCAGCAGTCACAAAAGACACATAAATAAAAAACAAGCGCACACTACTAGCACGCATTCCAAGGGCATCCGCTAATCGGGAAGAAACATGAAAGCCGTGCTTTTCGAAAAAAAATTTAAGATTGAGTACTGCCGACATTTTTTTGGTTTTGCCCTTCGACAAGCTCAGGGTGACAATTTATGGTAGTAAAATTACGAAATTTTATTAGTAAACATTATCTTTTCCAAATTCGAAATTACTCAAATTCTGAGGTAAAGAACAATTGCACGTTGGGGTATTTGTTTTGTGTCATTTGTATTGTAAAATCCGAATCGGCGAGGAATACCAATTGCCCGTATTTATCGTGTGCTAGGAATTTTTGCTTTATTCTTCTAAACTCCTTGAACTCCTCACTTTTGGGATCTTTTGGCTTTACCCAACACGCCTTGTGAACCGGAAAGTTTTCATAGGTACATTTGGCCCCGTATTCATGTTCGAGTCGGTACTGAATTACTTCATATTGCAGTGCGCCCACCGTTCCTATTATTTTTCTGTTGTTCATTTCAAGTGTAAACAACTGTGCCACCCCTTCATCCATCAATTGATCAATTCCCTTGTCAAGCTGTTTGGCTTTCATTGGGTCGGCATTGTTGATGTATCTGAAATGTTCTGGTGAGAAACTTGGAATTCCTTTAAAACTCATAACCTCGCCTTCAGTCAAAGTGTCTCCTATTTTAAAATTTCCTGTATCATGCAATCCCACTATATCACCAGGATAAGAGATGTCAACGATTTCTTTCTTTTCAGCAAAAAAGGCATTCGGGCTCGAGAATTTCAAATTCTTTTTCTGGCGAACGTGGTAATAGGGTTTATTTCTTTCGAAGGTGCCAGAAACAATTTTGATAAAAGCCAAACGGTCTCTGTGTTTGGGATCCATATTGGCGTGGATTTTAAAAACAAATCCGGTCATTTTTTCTTCCGTTGGGTCAACCAATCGTGTTTCCGAATCTTTTGGTCTCGGTGAAGGCGCAATTTCAACAAAGCAATCCAGAAGTTCGCGAACTCCGAAATTGTTCAAGGCCGATCCAAAAAAAACGGGTTGGAGTTTTCCATCCAAATAATCCTGACGGTCAAATTTGGGGTACACTTCATCAATTAATTCTAATTCTTCCCTTAATTTGTTGGCGGGTTTTTCGCCAATTATTTTTTCTAATTCCGGACTTTTTACGTCCGAAAAAGCGATGGTTTCCTCTATGTTCTTCCGGCTGTCGCCGCTAAACAAATTGATGTTTTCTTCCCACAAATTGTAGATTCCTTGAAAATCATACCCCATTCCTATAGGGAAACTTAGCGGTGTAACTGTCAATCCCAGTTTTTGTTCCACTTCATCCATTAAGTCAAAAGCATCTTTCCCTTCACGATCCAGTTTATTGATAAAAACGATGATGGGAATTTTCCGCAACCTACAAATGGCAACTAACTTCTCGGTTTGTTCCTCGACCCCTTTTGCAACGTCAATAACAACGATCACGCTGTCAACTGCTGTCAAGGTTCTAAAAGTATCTTCAGCAAAATCCTTGTGACCTGGTGTATCGAGAATATTTATTTTTTTGTCCTTATAGATAAATGCCAATACCGAAGTCGAAACCGAAATTCCTCTTTGGCGTTCAATTTCCATAAAATCGCTTGTCGCCCCTTTTTTGATTTTGTTATTCTTCACCGCACCGGCTTCCTGGATGGCGCCTCCAAAAAGGAGCAACTTTTCTGTCAATGTTGTTTTTCCGGCATCGGGATGCGAGATAATCCCAAAAGTTCTTCTTCGCTGTATTTCTTCTAAAAAGCCCATGTTTGTATAAATAGTTTGCAAAAGTACTATTTATAAATGCCAATTAAAAAAAATAGTATATCCTATAAATACAACTTCCTATTTGGAGGAAAAAAATCACATTCCAAAAGGATAGGTTTCGGGAATTTGGTTTCCGTCCGGCTGAATATTTATCGGATGTAATGCCGTCGTTTCGTCCAGAAAAAGGAAGGCGTCATATCTTTTTGGCATAACAGAAGGAACATAATTCCCGAATCTTTCGTGTTCGGGATTGTATAACACTCCAATGGCGCGATGTCCGATAGGAGCCGAAACGCACTTTTCTTCCCTGATTTTATTCATCAGTAACAACCTGTTTTCACCTCTGCTAGCATGATGGAAATCGTTTTCCCAACTTCCTTCAACGGCGTTTGGAATTCTAATTTTTCGCATCTCGTCGCCCCAACCTCTGGCTGCGATGACGCTTCCTTTGTAGGAACCAAATCCCACAGCGATAACACCATCGTCCGAAAATTGTTCTCTCAACAGTTGTCCAACATTAACCATTCCTTCTGATGCCATGTCCGTGGCACGGGCATCTCCTATGTGTGTATTGTGTTCCCAAATCACTGTCTTGGCGGCATTGCCATGGTATTTCATCAGTCGTTCCAGAGTGGAAACCATGTGCTCATCTCGGATGTTCCAAGATGCCGAGCCTCTTTTTATCATGGCACGATAGTATTTTTCGGCATTTCTCGCCACGAAGGCATTTTGTTCTGTGCTCATGACATTCTCGGGATCTGAATTGTACTTTTCAATCTTACTCCTTATTTCTGTTAGCAGATTAATCACATCTTTCTCACATAGTTCTGGAACAATTGCAGAGGCTCTTGCGTAGGCTTGCCCCTCATCTTTGCCATAAGGCTCAAAACATTCCATTACTTTTTTGGCGAGTTTCAATGCCTCCGGATCATTTTTCTCCAAATATTGAATGATGGAACGCATCGATTCCCTGAAACTATAAACGTCAAGTCCGTAAAAACCAACTCTCATTTCGAGAGGTAGGCCTGTGTTGTATGCTTTTAGCCAGTCGATAAAAGCGGCTATTTCCCAATTGGCCCACATCCATGTCGGCCATCTATTAAAATCCTTCAGCACCTCATAAATATCTTTTCCTGAATTGGTATAGCCTTTTGCAAAACGGTTTAAACGATAGCAGTCCGGCCAATCTCCTTCGACACCCACAAACGCAAAGCCTTTTTCCTGAATCAAGCGTTTTGTAATTTTGGCTCTCCAGGTATAATATTCATGTGTTCCGTGTGAGGCTTCTCCGAGCAAGACATATTTGGCGTCTCCGATGTAATCCATTAAAGGATCCAAATCTTCCATATTCTCTAAAGGGGAAGAAGATTCGTGTAGTAATTCGACAATTTTATTGGAATTAATAGAAAGGGTTGGGTTTGTTGCTGTTTTCATTGCATTTTAGTGTTTAATGATACGCAGTATTGTCTAAATGATAAAGGGAAACAAGGTCAAATAAATTTAGTTTTTTGACCAAATACCTATATAAATTTACGCTATATAATTGACAATCAGCTAATTTTATTTATTTTTTTGATGATTTAAAAAGATTGAAAGTGGTGGATTGGAGTTGGTTATTACATAAAAAACAACCTCATATTCGCTTCTTTTCTCTGAGCAAAAGAAAACACATTGTGAAATTTTTCAAAATCAGCACCCTTAGTACTTTATGGTTTTTTTTTAACAAAGTATAACGTTTTCGTTAATAACATTCACCGTTTTTAGTAAATCGTTATTATTGGATACAATATCTTTGTGCTTCGAAAAATTAGAATTATTTAACCCTTCGTTGTCGATTGGGTCCACATTTAAAAAAAGAAAAATGAGTATTATTATCAAAATTCACGCAAGACAAATTTTTGATTCAAGAGGAAATCCTACAATCGAAGTAGATGTAGTTACAGAAAACGGTATTTTAGGTAGAGCCGCGGTACCATCTGGTGCATCTACAGGAAAATTCGAAGCAGTAGAATTACGTGATGGAGGAAAAGCCTTTCTTGGAAAAGGAGTTTTAAAAGCGGTTGAAAATGTAAATACTAAAATTGCGGAAGAATTATTAGGGATATCAATTTTTGAACAAAACTTGATTGACCAAACTATGATAGAATTAGATGGCACGTCAAACAAAGCAAATTTGGGTGCGAATGCCATACTTGGAGTTTCATTGGCTGTGGCCAAAGCGGCTGCCAATGAATTAGGACTACCTTTATACCGATACATTGGTGGTGTTTCTGCCAACACATTGCCAGTCCCAATGATGAACATCATCAATGGAGGTTCCCATTCTGATGCGCCTATTGCCTTTCAGGAATTTATGATTTTCCCTGTGAAAGCGACTTCTTTTACCCATGCGATGCAAATGGGAACTGAAATTTTCCATAATCTTAAAAAAGTATTGCACGATAGAGGGTTGAGTACTGCTGTGGGTGACGAAGGAGGATTTGCTCCAAACTTGGCTGGTGGAACTGAAGATGCTTTGGATACCATTAAAAAAGCGGTGGAAGCTGCGGGTTATTCTTTTGGCGACGAAGTAATGGTAGCGCTAGACTGTGCTTCTTCTGAGTTTTATGTTAATGGAAAATATGATTATTCTAAATTTGAAGGTCCAACTGGAAAAATCAGAACTTCTGCAGAACAAGTAGATTATTTGGCAGAATTAGCATCTAAATACCCAATCATCTCTATTGAGGACGGAATGGACGAGAACGACTGGGATGGATGGAAATTATTGACCGAAAAAATAGGAGACAAAGTTCAATTGGTTGGTGACGATTTATTTGTAACCAATGTAGAGCGTCTTTCTACTGGAATTGAAAAAGGAATTGCCAATTCTATTTTGGTAAAAGTGAATCAGATTGGTACTTTGACCGAGACAATTGCTGCGGTAAATATGGCAAAAAATGCTGGATATACTTCCGTAATGTCACACCGTTCCGGTGAAACGGAAGACAATACTATTGCTGATTTGGCAGTGGCATTAAACTGTGGGCAAATAAAAACAGGTTCAGCTTCCCGTTCTGACCGTATGGCTAAATACAATCAGCTATTAAGAATAGAGGAAGAATTAGGAAATACTGCTTATTTCCCTGGTAAAAATGCATTTAAAATAAAATAAACATACTAATTTTATTAAAAAGCCATTTATGCACAAT
>CANHNG010000049.1 GCA_947461915.1 Flavobacteriaceae bacterium | reverse complement strand
TGTATTTCCCAATATTGGGTTGAACGTAGTGACAGTTTCTGTAATTGAAGTATTATTATTTGGTGCATTCATATTTATTGTCGATTTAACGCCATAAAAATAAGGTCCAACCACATAAGGGTAAACAGAATTATAATTATCATCAACAGTTGTATAATAGCAATAAATACCATTTGGATATTCTGGCGTTTTACTAATGCGTCCGTTATGAACATCTAAATAATCACTATTTGCATTAACAGCATATTCATAATCCTCTCGATACCAGCCAATAGGAAATGATGCGCTCACTGGGGGGCCATCAATAACATCACTTCCATCTGAATAATGCGTTCTAACAGTAATATTTCTAGTACTATAACTCGATTTCATTCGTGTAATTGCGCTATTGGTATCTAATGGATTTGAATAGCCGTAGGGACCGTATATTGGATAACCATCATAAGCAAATCCTAATAAAGGGGAATGAATGTTTGGATTGATTACATACAAACCATCAGATGCGTAAGGAGTACAAACAGTTGAAAGTACCACTAAATCCATATTGAAGGCGCTTGGGTTTTGATGATGATGATAACGACTTTGCGCATCAGGATGTCCTTTTGAACAATCAAATCCTAAACGTTCTGCTAAAACTCCATTTCTATTCCAAATTCCATCGCCTCCATTTTGTGAAGGTACATCGGCAGCTGTTGAATTTCTATATGAAAAACCATCTCCGTAGCTATAAAGTGCAACTCCATTTATGAAAATTCCAATATTAGCTGCTCCAGTAGCTTGAGATTGTACATTACCTAATGTACTTACAACTGGGACTAAAGGAAATTTAAAAAGTGCATTCTGAACTGCAGCAACTGTTCTAGGGTTATTGTAAAACGGACCTGTAACAAAAGAAGGAATTCCTTGCGTACTTATATAGGCTGAAGTAGTAGAATATTGTACAGTCTGAACATTGGCGGGAATTGATGAATCTGTGATTATTGATGAACTACTAGATAGATAATGTCTACCAGTTATTCCAGTTGTATTTCTAAGCCAAGAGGTAATTATAGGATTAGTTTGTGCAAGCATTGAAAATCTCACTAATAATATTGCCGAAAGTATAATTTTTTTTATCATAATTTTGTTATTTATCTACAAATTTTTAGCCATTTAAATATGAATTCCTTGCAAAAATAATACTATTTATTCTTTTGGAAATGAAAAACGCTTGTCAAATAGAAATTCAGTATCTGTTAATGTCTTTAAAAAAGCAACTAAATCGACCCGTTCGTTATCGGATAGCTTCATAGGTTTTGCTAATTGTTTGGGTAACCTTTTGTTTTTTCCTAACGAATTGTAATGTTTGACAACTTCGGTTAATGTTTTAAATCGGCCATCATGCATATATGGAAATGTGAATTGAACATTTCGTAAAGTTGGCACTTTAAATCGCAAATAATCCTCTTGTTTGTTGGTGATTTTCATTCTGCCAATATCGTTTAAAGTAGTATCAATTGCAAGGCCGTTATTCTCAAATTTTTCACTGTTAAATAATGGTTCGTTATGACAGGAAGCACAATTGGTTTTGAACAACTTATATCCATTTTGCTCTTGCTCGGTAAATATAACTTCTTTTCGCATTACTTTGTCGTATTTTGAATTTGAAGAAACCAATTGCAATTCAAATTGAGACAATGCTTTTAAAAGCCTTTGCCCCGTAATTTTCGAATCGCCAAATGCCTTTTCAAATAATAGTGGATATTTTTCAGTTTTTTGAAGTTTACTTACTAAATGTTCTAAAGTTTCACCCATTTCTACTGGACTTGTAATGGGATTTAAAGGTTGCACATCCAAATGATTGATTCCTCCGTCCCACATAAAACTTTTCGACCAAGCTAAATTCATTAAGGTCATCGAATTTCGTGTACCAATTTTGCCTTCAATTCCGTGGCTTAGACTATGGTCAACGTGTGTAAATCCCGTGGATTGCAAATGGCAACTGGCACAAGAAATGGTGCTGTCACGTGATAAAATAGGGTCATAAAACAAATTCCGTCCCAACTGAAAACCTTCTTCCGTGAGAGGGTTTTTAGAAAAATCGTAATGTGGTTTTGGCCAAGCTTTTGGTGTTTCCAAATAAAGAGGTGTTGTTTTATTAATAGCAAACGCCAATGAGATTGTAATCCCTAACAACAAAATATGTTTTGGCTTAATTTTCATTTGGTTTTAAACATAGTAACACTGTAATCGGCAATTTGCATCGCTTGAGTACCTGGAACCATTACACTATTGATTTTTGAAAGTTCCAGTTTGGAAAATAATTCTGCCACATCAACATTTATTTCAACAGTAAAATTCGATTTTTTAGGTTCTAATACTACTTCCCTCATTGCGTAATTCGGTTTCCTATAGCCCCCAATGTGAAACTGAAATTCATTCTTTCTCGTTTTACAACTCGAGCTTCGTCCTTCCAATTTCATATTGATATAACCACTTTGCCAAGCCCAATACATTCCTTTTGTTGGATCTAAATCACCTTCCAAAGCGCCGGAAACGCTGGTCAAACTATCAATACCAACCGAAAATGAAACTTTGGAAATAGTTTTACCAGTGGTCTTTTCAATTGGAATTTTGCAAGAATTCGGATTTTCAATATCAATTAAATAATAGCTATCTGGTTCGGAATAAGTAGTTTTATCAGCATATTCTAGTTTTAAATTTGAAATATAAAATTTGAAGACGGTTAGCTGCAATGTATCTTTATTTTCAGAAACATATTCCTTATTCAATTCTAATGGTTTACCACGAAAAGTCAAATTTAAGTGTGCAAAAACGCTGTCCATTTTTTCTTGAGCCAGCGCCACTTGAAAAAAAAGAACCAAAAAGAAAACTATCCGGATTTTATTATTCATTTTTATCTCTTTGATAAAGTTTCTTTTTTAATATTAAAATATCTTAGACTAGTTGCTAGATTTGGTATTCTTGAGTAGTCTCGTAAATACGTGGTTTTTAAAAAATACAATACGAAAGTAAGAGAATAATTTAAATGGAAGATATTCTACTTACATATTTATCATAAACGTATTGCTTAGTTGATTAAATATAACATTTAGCCAAATTTAAATATTAAAACGTATCGTTAAGAGTAATTATTTCATAAAAGGTTTAATTGAAAGAGTATTTGTTTTCAAACCCACAATTATTCTTATATTTGGCGAGTTATAAATAGCCCTGGTAGAGCTTAATCCTTTGTGAAGTTAGAAACAAAGATAAAGGCGAAAGGGTAAGACTCAAAATCAAAATAAATTAATTATAGAATATGAAATTACTCGAAGGAAAAGTAGCCATAATAACTGG
Source organism: Flavobacteriaceae bacterium (assembly GCA_947461915.1). Classification (GTDB taxonomy): domain Bacteria; phylum Bacteroidota; class Bacteroidia; order Flavobacteriales; family Flavobacteriaceae; genus Flavobacterium. The sequence continues at coordinate 5,668 of CANHNG010000049.1, read as the reverse complement.
CGCAAGTCGCGGAATAGGAAAAGGAATTGCAGAAGTTTTTGCGAAAAACGGCGCAAATATTGCCTTTACATATAGTTCTTCTGTCGAATCTGCTTTGGCATTGGAAAACGAATTGAACGCTATGGGCATAAAGGCCAAAGGGTACCAATCGAATGCTGCTGATTTTAACGAAGCTCAAATCTTTGTGGATGCTGTTTTGGCTGAATTTGGAACTGTTGATATTTTAATAAACAATGCTGGAATTACCAAAGACAATCTTTTGATGCGAATGTCCGAAGCAGATTTTGATCAAGTGATTGATGTTAATTTGAAATCTGTTTTCAATATGACCAAAGCCATTCAACGAACATTCTTGAAGCAACGTGCGGGTTCTATAATAAACATGAGTAGCGTGGTGGGGGTTTCGGGAAATGCAGGACAAACTAATTATGCCGCTTCCAAAGCCGGTGTTATTGGTTTTTCAAAATCAGTAGCGCTTGAATTGGGTTCTCGTAATATACGTTGCAATGCGATTGCTCCCGGATTTATTGAAACCGAAATGACTGCAAAATTAAGCGACGAAGTAGTTCAAGGATGGAGAGACGGTATTCCGTTGAAACGTGGTGGAACCACGGAAGATGTTGCTAATGCTTGTCTTTTCCTAGCTTCAGATATGAGCGCTTACATAACAGGTCAAGTGTTAAATGTATGCGGAGGAATGCTTACTTAAGAAGTGTTCAGTATTAAGATTTTTAGTGTTCAGTGAATACCTAAAAATTGAATTCTTACTAAACTGATTACTAAAAAAATATGACTACAAACACTATTCTGTTACTATTGCTTTCTTTATTAATAGCAGGCGGTTTGTCCTATTTTCAGTATTTTTACAAAGCCAAAACCAAGTCAAAAGTGAACTTGGTTTTGGCTTTTTTGCGTTTCCTCTCCATTTTTGCGATATTGCTATTGCTTATAAATCCAATAATTACTAGAAAAACCCTCGAAATCGTAAAAACACCTTTAGCGGTTGTAGTTGATAATTCGAGTTCTATTATTGATTTGAAAGCGAAAGAAACAGCATTAAAATCATACAAAAAAATCATACAAAATAAAGATTTACAGGAAAAGTTCGATGTTCAATCTTATCAATTCGACAGTGAGTTTCAATCGTCAGAAAGTTTTAGTTTTAAAGGAACGCAGACTAATCTTGATGAAGTTGCTAAAAACCTGAAAAGCATTTATAAAAACGCCACTTTCCCAACAGTTTTAATTACTGATGGAAACCAAACTTCTGGAAATGATTATGTGTATTCTTTTGACACGAATAACAAAGTATATCCATTGATTCTTGGGGATACTACAAAATTCTTGGACTTAAAAGTGAACCAGTTAAACGTCAATAAATATGCGTTTCATAAAAACAAATTTCCTGTGGAAGTGTTTTTGCAGTATTCAGGAAACAAAAGTATAAATGCAGATTTTAGCATTTCGCAAGGAAATTCAGTTTTAAGCAAACAAACCGTTTCTTTTTCACCATCGAAAAAATCGGTAATTGTGACTATTTTACTACCTGCTGATAAAGTGGGGTTACAAGTTTTCGTAGCTAAGATTTTATCCAAAGAGAAAGAAAAAAACACCTATAATAACACCAAAAATTTTGCTGTTGAAATCATCGACCAAAGGACTAATGTAGCAATCGTTTCTGTAATAAACCATCCTGATATCGGTGCGTTGAAACGAGCAATCGAAACAAATGCGCAACATAAAGTAACCGTAGTTAAACCTAAGGATATTAAATCATTAAAAGATTTTACTATTTTAATCTTGTATCAGCCAACGACAGAATTCAAGTCTGTTTTTGAGGATAATAAATTGGCAGCAATCAATACTTTTATTATCACAGGAAACAATACCGATTTTAATTTTTTGAACCAGCAACAATCAAATTTGGTTTTCAAAATGAGTGGCCAAAAAGAAGATTATTTGGCTGAATTTAATTCCCAGTTTAATCTTTTTGCGATTGACAATTTGGGTTTTGAAAACTTTCCTCCTTTGCAAAATCCTTTTGGAACGGTAACCACAAATGGAACTGTTTCCACCTTGCTTGTGTCGAAAATTAGAAACATTGCAACAAATTCCCCCTCATTGGCATTTGCCGAAAATCAGGGAAAACGTTCGGCTTTTCTTTTGGGTGAAAACATTTGGAAATGGCGCTTGCAAAGTCATATTGATAATCAATCATTCGAAAAATTTGATGTTTTTATCGATAAAATCATTCAGTTTTTGTCTTCCGATAATTCAAAAAAATCATTGGTTGTGAATCATGAAAATTTCTATAATTCAGGTGAAGCAATAGAAATTTCGGCTCAGTATTTCAATAAAAACTACGAATTCGACGAAAAGGCTCGTTTGACTATTTCGGTTTCTAATATCAAAACAAAGCAAACCAAAAACTACGATTTATTAAAAGGAAACAATTCCTTTAAAGTCAATCTTGACGGGCTTTCTGCGGGACAATATAATTTTAATGTAAAGGAATTAAGTTCAAAAACAACATATTCAAGTCATTTTGAAATTTTGGATTTTGATATTGAAAAACAATTTGTCAACCCAGATGGGGAGAAATTGTCTCAATTGGCAACGCAAACACAAGCTAAAGTTCACTATCCGAACCAAGTCGAGGATTTAATCAAAACACTTTTAGAAAATCAAAATTACAAAGCAATTCAAAAGGAAATTGCTACCAAATCTCCATTAATTGATTGGGTTTGGTTGTTGATTTTGATAGCAATTTCACTGGCTTCAGAATGGTTTGTAAGGAAATACAATGGGATGCTTTAATTAGCAATTTTGATACAGTATTATTTTTGATACTTCTTATTCTTCAACATATCCGAAGCAGTTTGATAGTAAGAAATGGTTTCATTGATTAAATCAGGTCTTGGTTTATCCAAAGGTTTCTCGTCATAAAAAAGCTGAAAATCAGTTCCTATTTTAGGATTTGGCACCAATGTTATTTGTAGTTGTTTGGCTTGTTGTTTTGGAGAAATGATGGTTAAAACGTTGTCTTTCAGTAAACCTAAATTCTGATAAGTTGCGATTAAAGCTCTCGGTTTATAATTTGATTTCAAAACATCTTGTCCAAAGAATTTACTTTGGTAATTAAAATTCAACAATCCGAAAACCGTTGGCATCACATCTATTTGCGACATTAAATTAGTATAATGTGCGGGTTTAACATAATTAGGTGCATAAATCAATGCCGGAATTCTATATTTATCTAAAGGAAGTTCTGTCTTCCCTGCGCTTGACGCACAATGATCAGCTAGAATAACAAAAATGGTATTCTCAAACCAAGGTTGATTTTTTGCCATTTCAAAGAATTTTTGCATGGAATAATCAGTATATTTTACACCTCCATCGCGGGACTTTGAATCACCCGGAATATCAATTTTGTTATTAGGATAGGTGAATGGTCTGTGGTTGCTCACCGTCATGATGTGATTGAAGAAAGGTTTGTTGCTCTTGGCCTCTTCATTCATCACTTTTATGGCTTTATTGTACATATCTTCATCGCAAACTCCCCAAATATTTTGGAAAGTAATTTCATTAGGCTGAAACGTTTTTTTGTCCACAATCTCATAGTCATTTCCGCTAAAAAAGTCCTGCATATTGTCAAAAAAAGCATCGCCACCATAAAGGTATTTAACATCGTATCCTTTTTGTTTAAAAATGCTTCCTGTTGAAAATTTGGATTTGTTATCTTCCCTTTTAACCACGCTCTCCCCAGCTGTTGGGGGTAGACACAAGGTTACCGCTTCAAGTCCACGAACGGTTCGGTTCCCAACGGCATAAAGGTTTGTGAACACCAAACTCTTTGTTGCCAAATCATCCAGAAACGGAGTGAGATTTTTTTCACTACCATACATTTTCATGAATTCGGCACTATAACTTTCGATGGTTATTAATACCACGTTTTTATGATTTTCGACAGCATCGCTTTTTATTTCTCTTAAAGTTGTTGAGCCCGAAGTGTTCGGTATTTGTTGGTTTAATAGGGCATAAGCATCTTTTTCGGGTAGGGTTTTGTAAAATTTAAAATAATCCAATTCGCTGTTCATAAATGCCAAATAGAATTTATAAATGCCATTGGCTTGCAGTTCATTGGAAAAGATGTTTTGCGAATTTTCTTTGGTAGACAATTGTGGAATTGACAACAATGATAATCCAAATAAGAGCAAATAAATCCCAGATATTTTAATTTTTTCCGTGAAGGTTGGAATCATTTCGATAAAATGTTTTGATCTTTTCACAATGAAATAAGTTACCATTGCCGCAACTATAAATAATCCGGAAAACAAAGGTATAACGGGATACGATTGCATAATATTCCCTATAACTTCATTCGTGTAAACCAAATAATCAACCGCGATAAAATTGTATTTTACGCCAAATTCATTCCAGAAAAAGTATTCACTAATTGCATTTTGGAGAATAAGTAATACGTACAAGAAAAGTACAAATGTGAATAACCAAAATCTAATTTTATTTCGGTATTTTGGGAGAAAGAGCAATAATCCAAATAAGACTGTTTTTATAGCTATGAAGCTGATGCCTATTTGAGGCAAAGCACCTCCATATTCGTTGAGAATGGTATTAAAAAAGGACACATAGAGCAACAAGGATAACAAAGCACCAAAAACAATATATCCCATTGGTTTAAAGCATTTCGAATTGGATATAAAAATGAGATAAAGCCACAGGAATCCACTGGCTAAAACAAAAATAAAAGTATCGGATAATACACCCAGAAAAAATATCTTGAAGATGTCAATTGCGATGAATGTCGTTTGAGTGATAGGATGGAATACTAAAATGATTCGCAAAAAGACACTTACAATAATATAAAAAAGAGTAAGATTATAAAAGGGGGATAACTTTTTTGAAAAGGACATAAAAAATTGTTTTTGCAAAAATAAGAAATTTGAAGGGATTAGAGACTTAAGTTCTGTAGCTAAAATTTTGTATCTTTAAACCGATAATTTTTTAACATTGGAATTAATTATTGAGAAAAGAATGAAAAGAATATTTTCAAAATAACATTTTAAAAATGACTTCTATTCCCTTATTAAAAGTCATTCTAAATGGAAATCTCAATTAAACAATTAATTATGGATTTAAACAAACTTAGAGGACAATTGCAAACTGAAGTGGATACTGCGTTTTTGTACAACAGCATTGCAGCGATACAAACGGAAGATAATCTGATTAGGGTTTTGCAAAGCTTAGCCGAAATTGAAAAGGGTCATGCCAATCACATGCTAGACAAAATAAGGGAGTATGAACCTAATATCGAGATGCCGACACCATCTTCAAGGGCAAAGTTCCAATTGAAATTAGGTAAACTTTTTGGCTATAATTCCATAATTAGTAGCTTGTCTAACATCGAAAAGCAATTTGCGGTAAACGCCATAAAAAACAAAATCGAAAAAGGGGAGAAGCCTACTGGTTTTGAGCACAATCACCTCAATATTATTGAAGCTGTAAACAGCAATAAAGCCTTGAATGTTTCGGGAGGATTGTTGTCCAAATTTGAAAGTCGTCACAAATCTGTTGGCGGAAATGCACTTCGCGCAGCCGTTTTAGGGTCTAATGATGGTTTGGTTTCCAATATGAGTTTGGTGATGGGAGT
>CANHNG010000048.1 GCA_947461915.1 Flavobacteriaceae bacterium | reverse complement strand
TCATTGGTGGATGACAACCATTGTATTTTTCCAGTATACCCCGTGAGTTTTACGGCTCCTCCACTACCCGAGCAGATGATTCCGCCTCCGGTGGCTGTACCACCAACAGAAGTTGGGTTGACCACAATGGTTTTGGTAGCACTGTAGGCGGTGGTGCAAGCGCCACTGGTTATTTTGGCTCTTATATAAAACTTGCTTCCTGGCGTATTGGTCACATTGGTCTTGGTATAAACAAGTCCTGTTACCCCTTCAACGGTTGACCAGGTTTGAGGAGTGGTGTTGGATGCCGAAAGGGGCGCATCTGTGGTATATTCCCACTGGATTGCGTCGCCCGCAATGGCCGCCGAGCTAAAGGTAATATCCCCGTTCAAACAAACTGAAGTCGCCGAAAGGGTAATCGTTCCGGCCTTGGCAACCGGGTTGACAATAACTGCAACGGGAGTTCTTGCACTTACTACATTGCCCGTGGTTTGGGTGTAATAATAAGTCGCTGTTTTTAAGGCTGCCGTTGTGGCTAGGGCTTTCCCGCCTGATGCTGTGGTATACCATTGAACCGCTGTTCCTGCAGCCACAAGGGCTGATACTTTCGCGCCCGAACAAAAGGCTTGTGAATACGTTTGCTGTACGCCTTGCTGCATCGAAAGATTTGCGTTTTTCTCAAACCCATAAACTGCTTGACCCACGGTAAAAGCAAAACTGCCCGAGGCCGAGGCCCCATCGCCTCCCGCTGAGGAAACGTCTCCTTTTGGAAAGCGCAGTACTAAATGTAATGTCGATTCTTTTGTAATATTGTAATCCGCTAAGGTGCGTCCGTCTTCCAATTCCTTACCCGCGAAAATGAGTCGCTGTAAATCTGGATGAATCCCTTCCTTATCTTGGATCTTTTGTTTGACATTCTCAATGCTATCAGAACCCTCCGTATCTAAGGTGATGGTTTTACCGGTTAGGGTTTTAACAAATATTTGCATCCCCGACCCCCCTTGAGCATTTGCCTGCGCAATCGATGCAAACTCCAGAATTAAAAATACGACGAGTAAGATTGTAATTTTTTTCATAGTTGGTTTTATATGGTGTATTTATAGGCTATGGTTTCTTTGCACTATAATTTAGGATTTGAAAATATCAGATTTTATTTAAAAAACTTCACAAATATAGTCTTTAAATGGTTTGAAAATATATTTTCAGATAAGGTAACGCATAAAAAAACCGCCTCAGTTATGAGACGGATTCTTAACCAAAGGAAAATCAAAAATTCCAGCACTCCTAAATAGTGAGTGAGGATATTGTAATTATCCTATTTTTTTCATTGCTGTCATTGATTCTCTCAACCAAGCTCCTATTTCTTCAACAGGGTGGTTTCTGATGATGCTATTTACTTCGATTAATTGTTTATTGTCAACTCCATTACCGTTACCAAAAGGACGACCAACTAAATTACTTGGTGCATTTTTAACATATTCAGCAATTAAAGGTTTACAAGCATGATCAAACAAATAGCAACCGTATTCCGCCGTGTCAGAAATAACGCGGTTCATTTCGAATAATTTTTTTCTTGCAATAGTGTTAGCAATAAGCGGTGTTTCGTGTAATGATTCATAGTAAGCAGATTCTTCGATAATTCCAGAATCTGTCATGGCTTCAAAAGCCAATTCAACACCCGCTTTTACCATAGCGACCATCAATACTCCATTATCAAAATATTCTTGCTCCGCAATTTCAATATTTCCTGCTGGTGTTTTTTCAAAATTAGTGTCGCCAGTAGCTGCTCTCCAAGACAATAAGTTTTTATCGTCATTGGCCCAATCTTCCATCATTGTTTTAGAAAAGTGACCAGAGATAATATCATCCATGTGTTTTTGGAACAAAGGACGCATAATGTCTTTTAACTCTTCCGAAACATTGAATGCTACAATTTTAGCAGGATTAGACAATCTATCCATCATATTGGTAATTCCACCATGTTTCAAGGCTTCGGTAATAGTTTCCCATCCGTATTGAATTAATTTTGAAGCATATCCTGCATCAACTCCTTCGGCAACCATTTTGTCAAAACATAAAATAGAACCTGTTTGTAACAAACCACAAAGAATTGTCTGCTCTCCCATTAAATCTGATTTTACTTCCGCTACGAAGGAAGAACGCAATACTCCCGCTCTGTGACCTCCAGTGGCAACTGCATACGCTTTTGCTTGTGCAAAACCTGCTCCGTTTGGATCGTTTTCTGGGTGAACCGCAATCAATGTTGGCACACCAAAACCTCTTTTGTATTCTTCACGAACTTCAGATCCTGGACATTTTGGAGCACACATAATAACTGTGATATCTTTACGAATTTGCATTCCTTCTTCCACAATATTAAAACCGTGAGAATACGCCAATGTTGAACCTTTTTTCATCAAAGGCATAATAGCGGTAACTACGGCAGTATGCTGTTTGTCTGGCGTAAGGTTACAAACCAAATCAGCCGTAGGAATTAATTCCTCATAAGTTCCCACTTTGAAACCATTGTCGGCAGCGTTCATAAAAGAAGCTCTTTTTTGGGCTATCGCTTCGCCACGCAAAGCATACGATATATCCAAACCGGAGTCTCTCATGTTCAACCCTTGGTTTAACCCTTGAGCACCGCAACCTACGATAACTACTTTTTTCCCTGCCAAAGCAGAAATTCCATCGCCAAATTCGGATTGATCCATGAATTCGCAAACGCCTAATTGTTCTAATTGTAATCTAAGTGGTAATGAATTGAAATAATTTGCCATTGTTTAATATTTAATTTATGATTTTAATTCTTCTAATAAAGTTGATATTTCCATTTTTTCTTTAGAAACAGATATTCTTCCGGAACGCACAAACTGCATGATCCCGAAAGGTTTTAATTTGTTGTATAAGTCATTTATTTCAGATCGTTTTCCCGATTTTGAAATCACGAAAAAGTCTCTGGAAACCGTCACTATTTCGGAGTGGCTTTCCTTGATGATGTTTTGTATTTGTCTTTCGTCGAATAACAAACTGGATTCAATTTTAAAAATAGCGCTTTCAAGAAATATCGTTTCCTCATCAATATGATAAAACGCTTTGATAACTTCGATTTGTTTTTCGATTTGTCCTACAATGTTATGCACCCATTTTTCGGTGGTGTTGACCACAATGATAAATCGAGAAACGTTTTCAATTTCCGATTCGGACACATTTAGGCTTAATATGTTGATGTGGCGTTTCAAGAATATGCCTGATATCCTATTCAATAAACCAACATTGTTTTCTGAATAAACAGAAATAGTGAATATTTTATTTTCCATTTTAATTTTTTGTTTAAAGTTTCTTTTGTTTAAAGTTTCAAGTTACTCAACCTGAAACTTTAAACTTTAAACTTTTTATGATAATCTGATGTCCGCAACCGAAGCTCCTGTTGGAATCATTGGGAATACGTTGTTTTCTTTTTCAACCATAACTTCTAAGAAATAAGAATCTTTTGAAGCCATCATTTCAGCAACGGCAGCATCTAAATCCTCTCTTTTAGTTACTTTTTTAGATTTAATGTGATATCCTTCTGCAATAGCCACAAAATTTGGATTTATCATTTTGGTAGACGCATAACGGAAGTCAAAAAACAATTCTTGCCATTGGCGAACCATTCCTAAAAATTCATTGTTCAAAACTACAATTTTCACGGGAACTTGTGTTTGAAAAATCGTCCCTAATTCTTGTATGTTCATTTGAAAACCTCCATCGCCAATTATCGCTACTACTTCACGATCCGGTCTTCCCATTTTGGCACCAATAGCGGCGGGTAATGCAAACCCCATAGTTCCCAAACCACCCGAGGTAACGTTACTTTTAGTCGAATTAAACTTGGCATAACGACACGCAAACATTTGATGTTGTCCAACATCCGAAACCATGATTGCATTCCCTTTCGAGTGTTTGTTAATCATTTCTATGGTCTCCCCCATCGAAATTCCCTTGTCATTTGTAGGAGCTAGTTCTTCGTTTATAACCGCTTCAAGTTCTATTTTATATTTTTCTTTAAACTCGTTGTGCCAAGAATCGTGTGATTTTTTGTCGATCAACGGAATCAAAGCCGTCAAGGCCTCTTTAACATCAGCCAAAACAGCCACGGTTGTTTTAACGTTTTTATCTATTTCGGCAGGGTCAATTTCAAAATGGATGACTTTCGCTTGTTTGGCATAAGTGGCCAAATTTCCGGTAACCCTATCGTCAAAACGCATTCCAAGTGCAATCAACACATCACATTCATTGGTTAATACATTGGGACCATAATTGCCATGCATTCCTAGCATTCCTACATTTAATGGATGGTCTGTTGGCATTGCCGACAATCCTAAAATAGTCCAAGCGGCAGGAATTCCAGATTTTTCCACAAACGCTTTTAACTCCGCTTCCGCCTCGCTTAAAATAATACCTTGGCCAAATATGATGTAGGGTTTCTTGGCATTATTGATTAACTCTGCAGCCTCAGCCACTTTTTTAAGGTTTAATACTGGCTTTGGGTTGTAACTTCTAATTCCGGTACACTTTTTATAACTGAATTCAAATTCGTCGAATTGGGCATTTTTGGTGATGTCAATTAAAACGGGACCTGGACGACCTGATCTTGCAATATAAAAAGCCTTTGCGATAATTTCAGGGATCTCATGAGCTTCGGTAATTTGGTAATTCCATTTGGTCACTGGAGTAGAAATTCCAATAATATCTGTTTCCTGAAAAGCATCTGAACCCAATAAATGTTTCCCTACTTGGCCTGTAATACAAACTAAGGGTGTGGAATCAATTTGGGCATCTGCAATACCGGTTACCAAATTTGTGGCTCCAGGTCCCGAGGTGGCAATGGCAACACCCACTTTACCAGTGGCTCTTGCAAAACCTTGCGCGGCATGGGCAGCCCCTTGTTCGTGACGCACCAAAACGTGATGCAATTGATCTTGAAATTTATATAATTCGTCGTAAACCGGCATAATAGCACCGCCTGGGTAGCCATAAACCAAGTCTACGCCTTCGGCCAATAAGCACCTAATAACCGCTTCTGCGCCTGATATTTTATTATTTTCCATTTTTTATTATTTTTATAATTGCTAAAGGATTTTGACTTTTAGCACTTTATTTTTATTTATCAGTTACACATCCTGTCGATGCGCTTGATACCGATCTTGCATATTTCAATAAAACTCCTTTTTGCGCTTTCAAAGCAGGTTGAACCCAAGCTGACTTTCTTTTGGCGAATTCCGCATCAGAAATTTTTAAATTAATAGTGTTTTTTACCGCATCAATAGTGATTAAATCCCCATTTTCAACTAGAGCAATACCACCACCATCATAGGCTTCAGGAGTAATGTGTCCTACCACAAAACCGTGTGAACCTCCAGAGAATCTACCGTCCGTAATCAAGGCGACAGAACTTCCCAAACCAGCTCCCATAATAGCCGAAGTAGGTTTTAGCATTTCGGGCATTCCGGGTCCTCCTTTTGGTCCGCAATAGCGGATGACGACGACATCTCCAGGTTTTACCAATCCACTTTGAATTCCAGGAATAACAGTAAATTCACTCTCAAAAACTACGGCAGTTCCTTTAAAGTATTCGCCTTCATTTCCGCTTATTTTCGCCACACAACCTTCTGAGGCTAAGTTTCCGTACAAAATTTGGATATTCCCCGTGGCTTTCAATGCTTTTTGAATTTCATGGATTACTTCTTGTCCATCATTCAAATCGGGCAAAGTAGCCAAATTTTCGGCCAAGGTTTTTCCGGTTACCGTTAAGCATTCCCCGTGAAGATAACCTTCTTTCAATAAATATTTCATTACTGCAGGAACTCCGCCAACAGCGTGTAAATCTTCCATCATGTATTTACCGCTTGGTTTCAAATCAGCAAGTACTGGTGTTTTATCACTTATAGCCTGAAAATCTTCCAAGGTAATTTCTATATCCACAGAATGCGCCATGGCAATTAAATGCATCACCGCGTTGGTCGAACCGCCTAAAACCGCTACCAAAGTAATGGCATTTTCAAAAGCTTCGCGAGTCATAATGTCTCTAGGCTTGATGTCTTTTTCTAATAATATTCGGATGGCTTTTCCAGCATCGTCACATTCTTTCTTTTTATCCTCGCTTAGAGCAGGATTCGAAGAGCTATAGGGTAAACTCATGCCTAAAGCTTCAATGGCCGAAGCCATAGTGTTGGCCGTATACATTCCGCCACAAGCCCCGGCACCGGGACAAGCATTTTGTATCACCCCTTTGAAATCTTCAGGAGTTATGGTATTGTTGAATTTTTTTCCCAAAGCCTCAAAAGCAGAAACGATATTCAAAGATTCCCCTTTCCATTTTCCAGAATGAATAGTACCACCGTACACCATAATGGCTGGGCGATTTACCCTTCCCATCGCGATTAGAGCTCCTGGCATATTTTTGTCACAACCTGGAATAGCAATCAAGCCATCATACCATTGCGCTCCCATAACCGTTTCGATAGAATCGGCGATGACATCACGAGAGACCAATGAGAAACGCATACCATCCGTACCGTTCGAAATTCCATCGCTTACTCCGATCGTATTAAAAATTAACCCCACTAAATCAGCATTCCAAACCCCTTTCTTGACGTCTTTGGCTAAATCATTCAAGTGCATGTTGCATGTATTTCCTTCATACCCCATGCTGACAATTCCTATTTGTGCCTTTTTCAAATCTTCTTCTGTTAAACCAATACCATATAGCATTGCTTGTGCTGCAGGTTGAGTTTGGTCTTGAGTGATGGTCTTGCTAAACTTATTTAATTCCATTGTATTATTTAATTTTTATTTTTTAAGTTTTAGGTTTCAAGTTGTAAAGTTTGAAACTAAAAAACTTGAAATTATTTTTTATACTATTGTTGATTGTCCTATTTGCACAAAATCTTTTTTGAAATACATGTCACCTTCATTCATAATGTAATTGACCACAAAATCTCCTACTTCATTGGTTCCAAATTGGGAATCTACTTTTAAATCCAGCGTGACGACATTACTGATTATGGCTTTTTCTACCGCTTCAATCACTTTTTTGGATTCTGTTGTCAATCCAAAATGTTCCAATAGCAAGGCAGCCGAAAGTATCGATGCTATTGGATTGGCAATGTTTTTTCCCTTTGCCTCAGGATACGAACCGTGAATGGGTTCAAAAAGCGAATACTTCTCCCCTATTGATGCCGAAGACATCAATCCTTTAGAGCCGGAAATTACGCTGGCTTCATCGGACAAAATATCACCAAATAGATTATCGGTTAATAAAATATCAAACTGTCTTGGATTCAATATTATTTGCATGGCGGCGTTGTCTACAAACAAACATTCTAGAATCACCTCCGGATATTCTGCGGCAATTTCCGTAACCACTTTTCGCCACAAACGAGACGTTTCCATCACATTGGCTTTGTCTACCAAAGTAACTTTGTTGCGTCTGGTTTGTGCGGCCTGGAATGCCAAGTGAGCGATTTTTGAAATTTCGTCTTTGTGGTATTCACACAAATCCGATGCATAAGTACCATCGTCATTGGCAGTTTTTTCTCCAAAATACATTCCACCGTTCAATTCTCTGTATACTATAAAATCGGTGCCTTTTAATACCTCCTTCTTTATAGGAGAAGAATCCATTAACTTAGGATACGCTTTTATAGGTCTGATGTTGGCAAACAAACCCAATTCTTTTCGGAGTTTCAGTAATCCTTGTTCCGGACGCACTTTGGCATAGGGATCATTATCATATTTTGGATCGCCAATAGCTCCAAACAATATAGAATCGGTATTGCGACACAAATTCAAGGTTTGATCCGGAAGCGGCTTGCCTATTTTTTCAATGGCAATAGCGCCAATGTACGCATCTTCAAAAATAAATTCGTGATTGTAGACCACACTAATAGCATACAAAGCTTTTTTAGCTTGCAGGGTAACTTCTGGACCTATGCCATCTCCCGAAAGTACTGCTATTTTTAAATTCATTTTGTTTAAACTGTTTGTGGCTTGTTCAATTTATAAAAACCGAGTATTAATTTTAGATTAAGTCGCTTTCTATTTTGCAGGCTTCAATAATTTGGTGGATATCGGTATCCAAAACTTCTTTTTTGATGTCAGCAAATTTCAAAAATTCAACATATACAATATCCAATTGCACTTTGGTTAATTCGTAACCTACTTTTTTGGCTCTGTAAGCCAAGGCAGCCCTCCCACTTCTGGCAGTAAGTATTATCGAGGATTCGTTAACGCCTACATCTAAGGGATCCATAATTTCATAGGTCTCCCTATTTTTTATCACGCCATCTTGGTGAATTCCTGAACTGTGTGCAAAGGCATTGGCACCCACAATAGCTTTGTTGGGTTGCACCATCATTCCCATGCTGTCAGAAACCAACCGACTCATTTCGTTCAATTGTTTGGTATTAACATCGGTATATAAGTTTAAATACGGATGTTGCTTGAAAATCATCACCACTTCTTCAAGTGCTGTATTTCCTGCTCTTTCCCCTATTCCGTTGATGGTACATTCTATTTGTCGGGCTCCGTTTATGGCACCTGCAATCGAATTAGCGGTGGCCATCCCTAAATCATTATGGCAATGACAAGAGATAGTTACGTTTTCAATCCCTTTTACGTTTTCTTTTAGGTATTTTATCTTGGCACCGTATTCCTCCGGTAAACAGTATCCTGTGGTGTCCGGAATGTTAAGCACTGTAGCCCCTGATTTTATGACCTCTTCGCAGACTTTAGCCAAGAATTCATTATCGGTCCTTCCGGCATCTTCAGCATAAAATTCTACATCCTCAACGAAGGTCTTCGCATAGGAAACAGCATATTTGGCACGGGCAATAATATCTTCTCGAGTGGTGTTTAGTTTAAATTGTATGTGTGAATTTGAAGTTCCTATTCCGGTGTGGATTCTTGGTCGGGCAGCATTTTTAAGGGCCGTGGCAGCAACATCAATATCATTTTTAACGGCTCTGGTAAGACCGCAAACGGTGGCATTTTTTACAATCTTGCTTATT
>CANHNG010000047.1 GCA_947461915.1 Flavobacteriaceae bacterium | reverse complement strand
TCTTTAGTTTCGTTTAAGTCATTTATTCCCGTTGTCACGCAACCCAATGTATAATTCTGGAAAAATGACCAAAGTAAATCAGTCGCACTAATTTGAGTTGAAACAGGATTGTTGTTCGGATTTCCGCCTGGCCAACTATGACTACCGTCAGTGGTGGCATAATGATGAATTTCTTCATTACATGAACAGTTATGTAGTTTGATGAAGTCGTAATTCGTTCCATTTCCATTTATAATTGTGTCTCTTGACTGGCAATTGTTTTTCTGTGACCATAAATTCATTGTACTGTCCTGTGATGAGAAAAATATAGTTGTCAAAGGAGGAGCACCACCCATACCACCATTGTAAAATACAATCGGGTCAACTTTTGAATGAAAGCTAATAATTGGGATTTTATTTGTCGGATTGCAAGGAAAATACATTTGGGAACATGCATTAGGCGCTATTGCTGCAAAACGATGGCTCAATTCGCAAGCTAATCTGTAGCAGAGCATACCGCCATTTGAAGAACCTGTTGCGTAAACTCGGGTCGTGTCAATTGGATAACTTGTGAATAAGGTGTCTAATAAATCATCAATGAAGCCTACATCATCAACATTTTGATTCATTGCAGGTGGGCAGCAATTACCTGCATTCCATGACCGATTTTGATTGAAAACTCTTCCTTCAGGATAGACTACAATAAAACCCGAACTGTCAGCTTTTTCAGAGAGTTTACTCTGATATGCAAACACCGTCCAGCCCTGTGAGCTTGTTGCTGCCTGTTGGCCTCCATGAAAACCTAATATTAAGGGATAGTTAGTGTTTGAATTATAACCAAGTGGTAAATGAATGTTATACTTTCTCCAAACATTGTCAACGTATATGCTGTCGTAAACATCTGTTTGTCCGAAGCAACAAGTCAGCATAATAAAGTTCAAACAGAATAGAAAAAATAATTTTTTCATTTTGCAAAAGTTTAGTGTAAGACTGTCAAAATTGTCAAAGGTTTATTTGGTCGTCTTACAGGGTTGCACATAACGGTTCTGCACTAGGCAAAGTGGCGCTTTCTCTCGATTGTAATTGTTGCGCCAATTTTTTTTAGATGCTGTTATGGGCTGGTTTTTATTTTATGTATTTACTTAATTCAGCTTTCAATTTGTCAAATTCTTCTTGCGTAATAAGTCCTAAGTCTAGTTTATCTTTTGCCTTTTTCAATTCTGTCAATGCCTCATCACTAGTTTTACCAAATCCTTTAATTTCACCTGTCGACAATGCGTTTTCAAATTGAATAGTATAGTTTGATAAACCTGTAATGCCTTTCGTGCGAAAAGAAACCGAATAGCCAGCCCTTTTATTACCAAC
This sequence comes from Flavobacteriaceae bacterium, assembly GCA_947461915.1. Taxonomy (GTDB): domain Bacteria; phylum Bacteroidota; class Bacteroidia; order Flavobacteriales; family Flavobacteriaceae; genus Flavobacterium. The sequence continues at coordinate 7,724 of CANHNG010000047.1, read as the reverse complement.
AACCCAAATCTTTTTGATTTCTGTTTCTTGTCCGCTTGAAGCTGCTGTTAAATTTGTAATTGGCAACAATAGTCCGTCTCCTTCTGTAATAAATGCAAATGTCTTATTTGATGAGGGAACTCCTATTTTTATTCGGTCGCCAATTTTATAAACTGCACCGTCACTTGCAACATAAGAGGTAAACTCACCTCTTGAGGAAGTTGCTAAATCCGAATGTTTTATTTCTTGTGAGTAAGAAAAATTTACAATCAAGACAGACAGCACAAAAGTTAGAAAATGTAATTTCATTTTATTTATTTTTAAAGTTTCCCTACTCGTTAGGCTTTTCGGTGTCTCCCCGTTTTTTTTAGTGGTTGCTGGTCTCCCCTTTTGAATTGCTACATAATAAATTTGTCAAACAGTCAAAAACTGTTGTGAAAATATTTTGGCGGTTCTCGTGTCTGTCCGCTGTGTCGTTGTCGTTTTTTTAACTGCCGCATAACGGTTTGCTGCCAGGCGCTCGGCCCGCCTTTAATGCAAATCGTTTCGTCGAAGTTAGATTTATTTTTTCACAATAGAACGTATATACGAAGAAAAAAATCGGGTTGGCGCTTGCTTGCTGTTATGCATTCGGCTTTAAATTTTAAGCAAGCTTTATGAAGTTTTTCTCGAGTTTCACGTTGAAGTTAATTTCAGCTTTTAATGCCTTAAATACCTTTAAAATAGTTTCAATTGTTGCACTGTTAGCGCTATTTTCCAATTTGGAAATTTGAGCTTTTTGCACTCCAACCATTTTTCCAAGTTCTTCTTGTGTTAAATGTCGTTCCTGCCGAGCAGACTTAATCATTTTACCCAAAATGTCCATGCTCAACTCATATTCGTATTCTTCTCGCTCATTTGTTCCAACTTTACAAACATACTTATCCTTCATTTCTTCTAAAGTATAAGTTTTCATTTTTTTAGTTTCCATGATTATTTTTATTAATTTATTGTTAAAATATTTATCCTTTAATCTAAAAGCTCGGTCAATTTCTCCTTTTGGAACTTTGTCAACTTTTTTAATAAAACCGTGTGTCGCAACGACCAAAGTATTTTTGTTATTTGTCTTGTCCCAAAAAGCTAACAATCTTACTTGTACTCCTGAGTGTGAAGTTCTAAATTCCCAAATATCATTTTGAAGTTTTTTAAAAAGTTTTGGGTCATTTGTCTGTTCGGCATTGTCAATATTGTAAATTATTTTTTTCACAATTTTCTTATCAAGTTTGGAGACGAATACATTCACCTATTGCATAAAAATAGTTTCGAAATACCTCACAGTTTATTTATTGTTATTGATAATACAAATATACAATAAAAGTTTCTAAATATAGAAACAATGGTTAGGATTTTTTATCGGGAGTGGTTTTTAAGCTGATGCATAACGTTTTTCGGGTTTAAGAAGTTGGCGATTTTACCACTGAATTTCATACGAAGCATACACTTCAAATTTACGAAAAACTGTCATACGAAGCACTGAACCGCCACTTTTGCCAAACCGCTGTTATGTGCTGTCCTTCTTTCGGTCAACGGTCAGCTGTGTGAAGTTTGCAGGATGTCTGCACAGTCCTTGTGCGTTGGCTTGGTGGCTCTTTTAATTTTTTTAGTGCTGAATTGCGTAGTTGCAAAAAAATCAAATGTGCCAACAAATGCGTGGACATTCGTGGCACAAAATTATCTTCAATTGTCTGGCGGATTATTGTAGTTGTTTTACGACTTCTGCTTTCTCAATGAAACCTGTGTTTGTCCAAGAGAGTGTTTTATTTTTGTAGAGTTGTAAAACGGGAAGTGCATCAATTTTTAATTCTTTGCAAAGTGCTTGATTGTCGTCTGCGTTGATACGGATTACTACAACTTTGTCTGCCATGTCTTTTGAAATTTCTTCTAAATAGGGTTTCATTTTTTTACAAGGGGCACACCAGTCGGCATAAAAATCTATCAGCAGTAATTTATCTGAAGAGAGGAGTGCATCAAATTGTTGTTTGCTCATTCCGTTTGATACAACTGCGTTGTCGGTGGTTTCAGGAAGATTTGCACCTCTCCATTTCATTATTCCTCCGCTTAATTCATACACTTCTTTGAAACCATCTGAACGCATTTTATTGGCTGCTGACGAACTTCTACCTCCACTTAAACAGTAAACAAAAACAGGTTTTGATTTGTCAAGCGGTGCAATCTGTTTGTCAAATTCGTTTCCGTTCCAATCGTAATTATTCGCGTTGGCTAAATGTCCTTTTGAAAATTCATCTGGTGTTCGCACATCAATAATTGTAGCAGTTGGCAGTTCTTTAATTTTGTCTGCAAACTCAGTAGCCGAAAGGTTTGTTTTGGTGCCTTGCGTTTGTCCGTTGCTGCAACTGTTGAATAGTATAGCGGCTAAAATGATTGAAAAAAAATTTCTCATTTATTTTGAATTTTGATTGATAATTTCTTGTAGGTTATTTGCAGAAACTACTCCTGACTGCTTCCATTTTATTTGTCCGCCTTTGAAAAGCATAAGTGTCGGCACTCCTTGAATTTTATAGGCACTTACCACTTGCGGATTTTTGTCCACATCTATTTTTATGATTTTTGCCTTGTCGCCAATTTTAGATTTCAAGTCTTCTAATATCGGTTTCATCATTTTGCAAGGTCCGCACCACTCGGCAAAAAAATCTACTAAGGTTGGGGTTTCACTTTTGACGATTTCGGAAAATGTTTCTGCCATATTATTTTGTTTTTACTTCTTCAAATTGCACATCCTGAATGTTTGATTTGTTTTTTGGTTCTACTTCACAACTACCTCCAAAACAATTTCCTGCTGCACAGCCGAAGGCAAATAAGCCCATTGATGCAAAATAACCGCCAAAGGCAACGCCAAACCATTGCTGGCTCATTATGGATTGAATAATTATGGCACTTCCAATAATGAGATATAGAACCCGTGTAAAAGTCCAGTTGGTTAAAATTCTCTCTTTCATTTTGATTTAGTTTATTTTGATTGTTGTAAGTATTATGATTTTTGATTTTACTGAATTAGATATTAAGCAAGCTGCTTCTGATTTTTGTAAAACTCTTTCTGCTCTTTCACGGTCTTTTTCATCTGTAATAGTTACAATAGGTTCTAGGGTAATTTCTGTCATCATAAATTTACCATCCACTTGCTCCAACTTGCCTTTTGATTTGCAACTAAAACTGGTGAATGTCAATTTTAAATTTTCAGCAATAGATAAAAATGTTGTCATTAAACAACTGCTTACGGCTGCTGTGAATAGATGCTCTGGCGACCATATTCCAGGAATACCTTTTGGAAACTCAGGCGGTGTTGCTACTTCAATGCAACTTCCTGCATCCTTAGTTAATTCGGGCGAACACATAATGCCTTTGCGTTCCGTGTTCCAGTTTATATCAACATTATAATAGTGTGGTTCCATATTATCCTATTTTGTTTTGTAAACTGCTCCATCCGCCACCATTGTGAACTTCGTTATAGCCATTTGATTTGAGAATGCTTTTTGCTGATGCACTTCGCATTCCGCTTGCACAGCAAGTAATAATCGGCTTATCTTTTTTCAGTTTACTCAAATTATTGTTTAGAGTGTCAACAGGAATATTGATTGAACCTTTAATATGTCCGCCTTGATATTCGCCTTTGCTGCGAACATCTAAGATGATTGCACCTTGCTTTACTAAATCGGCATAGTCAACTTTAGTACCAAAGCCAAATAAATTTCTTATTGCGTTTATCATTTTTTATAGTGTTTGAGAGTGAATGTAATTTACATCTAACCATGAGCCGCCATTGAAACATTCAATGCCTTTTTGCGCAAGATAACCGTGTGCCTGTCCACTTCTGCCACCAGATGCACAGCATAATACCAATGGCTGTTTAAGTTTTTTTAATTCATCCATTCGTTTCTCAAGTTCCTCCAAAGGAATATTGATTGAACCAGCTACATTTCCACCTGTAAATTCAGAGGGTGTTCGCACATCTACTATTGTGCCTTGTTTTTCTTTGATAATTTTTTCAATGTTCATTTTTAGTATGTTTTAGTTTGAAAGTTTTCCTGTGAGGCAACTGGTAACACTTTTTAGTTGCGTTAATAAGCCGTTCTTCTCTGTTGCTTCGGGATAGCCTATGGATAAAAGCATTTGCGTTAATTGTTCTCTGCTGACCATTTCATTGTGATTGACTGAAACATTATTTGTTTTCAAATCAACTTCTACTTTTTCAACTCCTGAAATGGTAGTTAGTTTTTTAGTGATGGTGTTTACACAACCACCGCAACTTAAATTTGCTATTATTATATTTTTTGTTTTCATTTTTATTGTGTTTTAATTTTTTCTTTTTCAAACATATTGAATAATAACCCGCCCATCATTGCTCCATACAAAGTGCTGTTTAGCGGCTTTGATGTGATAGCACAAGTTCCGCTTGCACAACCCACAAAATAGTAGTAGAGATAACCGCCAATCGCTCCTGCAATTATGCCAATGATGGTGAGTTTATGTTTTAGTACGAAATTCATTTTTGGAATTTTTTTACAGCTTCGCTTAAATCAAATACTTGCGAAGTGCCGTTTAGTTTAGATTTTATGATGCTGCTACCTGCCGCACTTCTGTAACCACCTGCACAATGCACTAAAATCGGTTTGTGGACAGGAATTTCGTTGGTTCGTTCTCTCAATTGGTGCAAGGGAATGTGTATTGCATTTGCGAAAATCTTTTGTGTTTTTACTTCTGCATCATTACGAATATCAATAATGGTAAAAGCGTCTTCGTTATCTTTTAGTTTATCACTATCAAATAAATTCATTTTTGCATTCCCATAATCCATTACAAAAGCTAAGGCAATTTGCTTTTCGTAACCAATCTTTGCGGTGCGTTCAATCAATTGGTTTAATGTGGTTTCGTTTTCCGCTATCAAATAAAATTGCTCATGAGGATTTACAATGCTGCCTAACCAAGTTTCAAATTTGTTGTCGTTCATCAAGTTGATAGCATTTTTTAAATGTGCCTTTTTGAATTGCTCTTGTAGTCGGCTGTCAATAATTAACACATCAGGATTAAGTGAATTTGCGCAACCTTCACTAGTAACAGGATCTCTTTGCAGCACTTTTGAAATGTTTGTGGCATAAGCATCAGCACCTTTTTTATTTACAGCCACATCAAACGGAAAATACTTTGGAATGAATGGTTGGTCTGCCAACAATTCTTTAACAAATTCTACCTCACTCAAATTTTGCAAACTCCAGTTACTTATTTTTTCCGCACCAATAGTGCTGCTGTTTTGTTCACTTAACCCTTTACCACACAAACTACCTGCACCGTGTGCAGGATATAATAACACATCATCTGGCAAAGTCATCAACTTATTCCGAAGTGAATGGAACAATTGTTTTGCCAAATCTGCTCTTGCTGCTGTAATAGCCCCTGCCTGTTCTCTTAAATCGGGTCTGCCGCAATCGCCAATAAATAAGGTGTCGCCTGTGAAAACCGCTTGCCGTTTTCCACTTTCATCAATAGCAAATATACTAATACTGTCGGGTGAATGCCCAGGTGTGTTCAGTGCTTTCAAGGTTATGTTACCCAAAACAATTGCATCACCTTCATCAAAAGTTTGGTGTGGATATTCAGCACCCAATAGTTTACTTACATAAATTGTTGCATCGGTAGCTTTGTGTATTTCTAAATGGCTGCTTATGAAATCAGCATGTGGATGTGTTTCAATTACGGCAGTGATTTTTGCATTCTGTTCCTTTGCAAAATCGTAATACGGTCGCGGATTTCTTGCAGGGTCAACCAACGCCATTTCTCCGTTGCTCACAATTGCATAAGAGTAGTGAGCTAAATTTTTGTCTTCAAATTGTTTGATTTCCATTTTCTTTATTTTATAATACAAAGATCGGTTGATACTTTTTACTGCACAGCAACCTTTGTTACACAACTGTATTTATTTTTGAAACCACATTTCGATAGCAATACCTACAAGCATTACGGCAAATGTTTTCTTCAAAATATCCTGCGGAATTTGCGTAGCGAATTTTGCACCGAAATAACCACCAACAAAAAAGAAGGCGGCTAAAATCAATGAGGCTTTCACGTCAACAAATCCTTTCTGATAGTATTGAAAAGCGGATAATGCACCTACTGGAAGCACCATCATTATTAAAGCTGTGCCTTGTGCCATTTGTTGCGAATAACCAAGTATCATTACCAATGCAGGAATGATAATGATAGCCCCGCCCAAGCCAAGCATACCACCAAGTAGTCCGGCAGCAGCACCAATTAAGGCAATAAGAACTACATTTTGCAGTTCCATATTACTCTCCTTTTTTTCTGGTGGAAATACCGAAAGGATAATACAACGGACAAAAACTCATAAAACTTGTGAGGATGAAAATTCCTGCGAGTATTAAGAGGATAATTGCAACAGTTCCTGAGATGATGTTTGCAAAATATAACCCTGCAATTAGAATAGCGACAAGTATTCTTACTACTTTGTCAATGTTTCCCATGTTCTTTTTCATTTGTTTGATTTTTTGACGTTAGAGATTTCACACCGCAAAAGTAAATCAATAAAAATGGCTGCACGGCTACTTTTGTTACACAAGAGAAAATTTATTCTAAATTTAGTGTTAACCCCACAAAATTACTATCAACTTTTGCGCAAGGCTTTACACAATTGCAGCAAAGAGTTATATCATTCACACATTATTAAATGTGAAATAATAGTTGTGCACCTTAAAAGTTGCTGTGCAGCAACTCTTATCAGACAAGAGAAATTTTGTTCCTGCCCAACTTTACCAAGCCCTCATCTTCCATTTGTTTAAGAAGTCGTGAAACCACAACACGGGCTGTTCCTAACTCGTTAGCTATTTGTTCGTGAGTTACATAAAGTGTATGGCTTTTGGTTAATTCGCATTTCTTTTTTATGAAGTTCAAAAGCCGCTCATCCATTTTTTTGAATGCAACAGCATTCACTACTTCCAGCAATTCTTCAAAGCGTTTGTGATACAAACGGAAAATATAGTCCAGCCATTCAGGAAATTCTTTGATTAGTAAACTTACTTTGTCTATTGGGATAAAAAGTATTTCGGTTTCTTCCTCTGCAATAGCTTTTACCTTACTGGTGTCGTGGTGCATACCACCTAAAAAAGACATAATACAACTTTCACCTGCCTTGATGTAATAAAGTAAAATTTCTCTGCCGTCCTCTTCTGTCCTCATTACTCGTATGCTACCAGTTGTTACGATGGGAATAGCTTTGATATAAGCATTTTCATTAAGAATTGCTTCACCTTCTGCAAATGTCTTGGCGAAACCAAAGTCAGCCAGTTTTTCTCTAATTAAAGGAGAAGATTTGAATTCAATGATGTCGTTTAGTTGCATTCTACAAAGTTAGCATTTGTTGGGTTGGTGGGTGGGCTTTGGGTGCGGCTGGGCAAAATTAAATGTGCTGCAATTTGGGTCGGCTTGTGAGTTTGCATTGCAGCTCTTTTTATTGTGCGAAGCGTTGGCTTTTGGGTCGGTTTTTTGTCTGTTCAAGGCTTGCACTGTCTTTCGTTTTAGGGTTGAACATAACGGTTTGCGGCTTGGCGAAGGTGGCGATTTTACCACTGAACTTTCATACGAAGCACACACTTCAAATTTACGAAAAACTGTCATACGAAGCACTGAACCGCCACTTTTGCCAAACCGCTGTTATCAGCTGCCCTTCTGTCTGTCCG
>CANHNG010000046.1 GCA_947461915.1 Flavobacteriaceae bacterium | reverse complement strand
TTTCCACATGAATGATGATTTAGGACGTATGGTATTAAATCCAGATGTAAATGTTCGTTCCCGTGGAGTTATGGAAAAATGTTCTATGTGTATTCAAAAAACACAAGCAACTATATTGGCAGCCAAAAACGAAGGAAGAACAATTGTAGATGGAGAATTCCAAACTGCATGTTCTAGTGCTTGTACTACTGGAGCAATGATTTTTGGAGATGTTAACGACAAAGAAAGTCAAGTTGCCAAGTTGGTTGAAGAGGAAAGAATGTATCATTTGTTAGAACATGTGGGAACAAAACCAAATGTTTTCTATCATGTTAAAGTTAGAAATACTTAAAAAATTAAAAATCAATTTAAAGGATTATGTCTCATATATACGACGCACCCATTAGAAAACCTTTAATCATTGGTGATAAATCTTATCACGATGTAACAGTAGATGTTGCTGCACCTGTCGAGGGGAAAGCTAACAAACAATGGTGGATTGTATTTTCAATCGCTTTAATAGCCTTCCTTTGGGGATTGGGCTGTATTATTTACACTATTTCTACTGGTATCGGAACTTGGGGATTGAACAAAACAGTAGGTTGGGCCTGGGATATCACGAACTTCGTTTGGTGGGTTGGTATTGGTCACGCGGGAACTTTGATTTCAGCCGTGCTTTTATTATTCCGTCAAAGATGGAGAATGGCGATTAACCGTTCTGCAGAAGCAATGACTATTTTCTCCGTAATTCAAGCAGGTTTATTTCCAATTATCCACATGGGTCGCCCTTGGTTAGCTTATTGGGTTTTACCAATACCAAACCAATTTGGATCTCTTTGGGTAAACTTTAACTCTCCTTTACTTTGGGACGTATTTGCAATTTCGACTTATCTTTCTGTATCATTGGTTTTCTGGTGGACAGGTTTACTGCCAGACTTTGCTATGCTTAGAGATAGAGCAATCACTCCTTTCAATAAACGAATTTATTCTATATTGAGTTTTGGATGGAGCGGAAGAGCAAAAGACTGGCAACGTTTTGAAGAAGTTTCCTTAGTCCTTGCAGGTTTGGCTACACCATTGGTGCTTTCGGTTCATACTATTGTATCTATGGACTTTGCTACTTCGGTTATACCGGGATGGCATACCACCATTTTTCCTCCATACTTTGTTGCAGGAGCGGTTTTTTCTGGATTTGCCATGGTAAACACCTTGCTTATTGTTATGAGAAAAGTATCTAATCTAGAAGCTTATATTACTATTCAGCATATCGAATTAATGAACATTGTAATCATGATTACAGGTTCTATTGTAGGGGTTGCTTATATCACGGAACTTTTTGTTGCTTGGTATTCTGGAGTGGAATACGAACAATATGCATTCTTGAATAGAGCTACTGGACCTTACTGGTGGGCCTATTGGTCGATGATGACCTGTAACGTTTTTTCTCCACAATTTATGTGGTTCAAAAAATTAAGAACAAGTATTATGTTCTCGTTCATTATTTCGATTGTTGTAAATATTGGAATGTGGTTCGAAAGATTTGTAATTATCGTTACTTCATTGCATAGAGATTACCTTCCTTCATCTTGGACTATGTTTTCGCCAACGTTTGTAGATATTGGTATTTTCATAGGAACAATAGGTTTCTTCTTTGTGTTGTTCTTATTATATGCCAGAACATTCCCTGTAATTGCCCAGGCGGAAGTAAAAACAATATTGAAAGGAACCGGAGACAATTACATTAGAGAAAGAGCAGCAAATAAAGATTCACATCATGAGTAATAAAGTAATACACGCCATTTATAATGACGATGATATATTGATGGATGCCGTTAAGAAAACTCGTGCAGCACACCATCATATTGAAGAAGTTTTTACTCCATTTCCGGTGCACGGATTGGATAAAGCAATGGGACTTGCCCCGACAAGAATAGCTATTTGTTCTTTTATCTATGGTTTGTGCGGCTTATCATTTGGAACTTGGATGATGAATTACATTATGATTCAAGATTGGCCTCAAGATATTGGCGGAAAACCAAGCTTTAGTTACATTCAAAATATGCCTTCTTTCGTGCCAATTATGTTTGAAGAAACGGTGTTCTTTGCGGCGCATTTAATGGTTATCACTTTTTATATGAGAAGTAGATTGTGGCCTTTCAAAGAAGCAGAGAATCCAGATGTAAGAACAACGGATGATCATTTCTTAATGGAAGTTGCGGTAAATAACAATGAAAAAGAACTTATTTCTTTTTTCGAAAAAACTGGAGCAGTAGAAGTAAAAGTAATTGAAAAGCATTAATTGTCGATATGAAAAGTCTATATAAAATAACACTTTTAGTTTGTATTACTATTTTAGTTTCGTCTTGCCATGATAATTCGAAGCCTAATTACCAATACATGCCTAATATGTACGAGTCAGTTGGATATGAAACCTATTCTGAATCCAATGCTTTTAAAAACGGGAAAGAAGGTCAACTTCCTCCTGTGGGGACAATCAAGAGAGGTTTCGAACCTTATGAATATGAAAATTCAACAGCAGGTTATGATTTAGCCAAATTAAATTTAAAATCTCCCCTTGATTCCATTTCTGAAAAGGAGCACACTAAATCTAAGGAATTATTCGAAATTTACTGTGCTATTTGTCACGGTAATGCCGGTGATGGAAAAGGGAAATTAGTGACTCAAGGAAAATTCCTTGGGATTCCAAGTTATAAAGATAGGGTTATAACGGAAGGAAGTATCTTTCATGTACAAACATATGGTTTAAACTCAATGGGTTCTTATGCGAACCAATTGAATCAACATGAACGTTGGTTAATTGCATCCTATGTTTTAGAACTGAAAGCCAAATTATAATTGTAGAACAAAATCATCATAATAGATATGTATACATTTTCAAGTAAATTAAAAACATTTTCTCTAATCTTAATGGTCGTTGGTCTTTTAGGAATAGGGTATGGTTTTATGTCTGCACCAAAAGATATTCAAGAAGTTGAGGCAATTCTCGCTTCTGATGCACACGGAGGCCATCATGAAGCCTCTAATTCTTCAAGCGAGGCGCATGCTGTAGCTGAAAACGACAAAGTAAGCGCTGAAAAGGAGCATAAAGAACATCTAGAACATGTTTTGCATCAATTGCAAAATAAGCCTTGGTCTGCATTGTATGTTGCCTGTATTTTCTTTATGTTAATTTCTCTTGGAGTTTTGGCATTTTACGCCATTCAACAAGTGGCTCAATCAGGTTGGTCTCCCGTATTGTTTAGAGTGATGCAAGGAATAACGGCTTATTTGCCTGTTGGGTCAGTTATTTTCTTCATTGTATTGCTACTTTGTGGTTTACATTTCAATCACTTGTTTGTTTGGTTAGATCCTGAAGTTGTGGCAAATGATAAACTTATTCAGGCAAAGTCAGGATATTTGAATTTCCCTTTTTGGATTATCAGAGCAGCAATATTCTTAATGGGATGGAATCTTTACCGATATTTTTCTAGAAAAAATTGTTTGGCTCAAGATGAAGCAAAGGACGACAGTTTCTACAAAAAAAACTTCAAGATGTCAGCGGGATTTTTGGTATTCTTTATCGTTACAGAATCGATTATGTCTTGGGACTGGATTATGTCAATAGATCCACATTGGTTTAGTACTTTGTTCGGATGGTATGTTTTTGCTAGTTTCTTTGTGAGTGGCATTACAACCATTTGTATGATTTCTTTGTATTTAAAATCAAAAGGATATTTGGAGTATGTCAATACAAGCCATATTCACGATTTAGCAAAATTTATGTTTGGTTTTAGCGTATTCTGGACTTATTTATGGTTTTCCCAATTCATGTTGATTTGGTATGCTGATATTCCTGAAGAAGTAACTTATTTTGTTACCAGAATTGAAGTTTTTAATCTTCCTTTCTTTGGCGCCGTTGTCATGAATTTCGTTTTCCCAATATTGATTCTGGTGAACACTGATTTCAAGAGAATTACTTGGGTATTAGTAATGGCTGGCACTGTAATTTTATTGGGGCATTATGTTGATTTCTTTAACATGATTATGCCTGGTACTGTTGGCGACCAATGGTTTATCGGAATTTCAGAAATTGCATCCCTTCTTTTCTTCCTTGGATTATTTATTTATGTTGTTTTTACGGCATTGACAAAAGTGCCCTTGTTGCCAAAAAGAAACCCATTCATAGAAGAAAGTAAGCATTTCCATTATTAATATTTTAAAGAAAAATTAGATGACAAGTTTGTTGGTAATTATAGTTTTAGTTTTATTGGCTATTGCATTATGGCAATTGACTAAGATATTCGATTTGACTCAAGTTGGCGTAAATAAAGATAGTTCTCAAGTAGCTAATGATGAGGATAATAACACCCAAGGGTATTTGATGTTTGGGTTCTTAGCATTCATATACATTTTCACCATTTACGGATTGTTTAAATGGAGCCCTTTGGTATTGCACACTCCTGCTTCTGAACATGGGGGTACCGTTGATAATTTAATGAATATTACATGGATTATAATTTTTGCAGTTCAGGCAATAACACAGGTTTTATTGCATTACTTCGCCTTCAAATACAGAGGAAATAAAGACCAAAAGGCTTTGTATTTTTCTGATAGCACAAAATTAGAGGTGATTTGGAGTGGTATTCCAGCAGTTGTCTTAGCCGTTTTAATTCTTTATGGATTGTATGCTTGGACCAACATTATGTTTATAGACGAGGATGAAGATACTGTCGTAATTGAATTATACGCTCAGCAATTCAAATGGACGGCACGATATTCAGGTGAAGATAATGTTCTTGGAAAAGCTAATGTGAGGCTTATTGAAGGGGTTAATACTTTGGGTGTTGATTTGTCAGATCCAAATGCACAAGATGATATTGTAGTTTCTGAATTGCACATCCCAAAAGGAAAAAAAATCCATTTTAAATTTCGTTCTCAAGATGTGTTGCATTCAGCATACATGCCGTATTTCAGAGCACAAATGAACTGCGTTCCAGGAATGGTTACGGAATTTGCTTATAAGCCTATTTATACTACTGAAGAGTATAGAGAATTGCCTTATATGATTGAAAAAGTGGCAAACATTAATAGAATTAGAGCCAAAAAAAGTATTGAGCTTGTTGCAAACGGCGAAACCGCTCTTGATCCTTATGCTTTTGATTTTTTATTGCTTTGTAATAAAATTTGTGGGGCTTCCCATTACAACATGCAAATGAAAATAGTCGTGGATACTCCGGCAGAGTATAAAAAATGGCTGAGTGCTAAACCAACAATAGTTCAAGAAGTTAAAACTGCCAACACACCGGCACCAGTTGAAGGTGGAATGGGAAAAGATTCTACTAAGGCCATTGATACTTCCGCTATGCCTAAAATAGCCATGAAATAATTATTTAAAAATATTTAAAGTACACATATATGTCAGCAGAAGGTCACGATCACGAACAAGATCACGCACACGAACACCACCATAAAGACACTTTTATTACTAAATATATTTTTAGTATAGATCACAAAATGATTGCCAAACAATACTTGTTAACAGGTATTATTATGGGTGTTATTGGGGTTGCTATTTCTTTACTTTTCAGATTACAATTAGCTTGGCCAGAACAATCTTTCAAAATTTTTAGTATTGTATTAGGCGATAGTTATGCGCCAGATGGAGTAATGTTAAATGACAGGTATTTGGCATTGGTAACGATTCATGGAACCATAATGGTATTCTTTGTTCTAACCGCTGCCTTAAGTGGTACGTTTAGTAATTTATTAATTCCTCTTCAATTGGGTGCGAGGGATATGGCATCCGGATTTTTAAATATGGTGTCTTATTGGTTATTTTTTCTTTCTAGTGTTTTAATGGTATCCTCACTTTTTGTTGAATCGGGACCAGCATCTGCAGGATGGACAATTTACCCACCATTAAGTGCTTTGCCACAAGCAATCCCAGGTTCTGGAGCTGGTATGACTCTTTGGTTGGTTTCAATGGCAGTTTTTATTGCTGCTTCTTTAATGGGATCTTTGAACTATATTGTAACTGTTATTAATTTAAGAACTAAAGGAATGTCATTGACTAGGATGCCTCTTACGATATGGGCTTTCTTTGTTACTGCTATCATTGGAGTTATTTCGTTCCCCGTATTATTATCGGCTGCTTTATTATTGATTTTCGATAGAAGTTTTGGAACTTCTTTCTTCTTGTCCGATATTTATATCGCGGGTGAGGTTTTACATTATCAAGGAGGTTCTCCAGTTTTGTTTGAGCACCTATTTTGGTTTCTTGGGCATCCTGAAGTATACATTATTTTACTACCTGCTTTAGGAATTACTTCAGAAGTTATTGCTACCAATTCACGCAAGCCTATTTTTGGATACAGAGCCATGATTATGTCTATATTGGCAATTGCATTTTTATCTACCATAGTTTGGGGTCACCACATGTTTATTACGGGAATGAATCCGTTCCTTGGATCGGTGTTTACATTCACCACTTTATTGATTGCGATTCCTTCGGCTGTAAAAGCATTTAACTATATCACTACTTTGTGGAAAGGTAATTTGCAATTGAATCCTGCCATGTTGTTTTCTATCGGTTTGGTTTCTACTTTTATAACAGGGGGTTTAACGGGAATTATTCTTGGCGATAGTACCTTGGATATTAATGTACATGACACTTATTTTGTGGTAGCTCACTTCCACTTGGTTATGGGTATTTCTGCACTTTACGGAATGTTTGCGGGGATTTACCACTGGTTTCCAAAAATGTTTGGAAGAATGTTGAATAAAAATCTTGGATACGTTCACTTTTGGGCAACTGCAGTTTGTGCTTATGGGGTCTTTTTTCCAATGCACTTCATAGGATTGGCTGGTTTGCCAAGACGTTACTATACCAATACCAACTTTCCATTATTTGATGATTTACAAAATGTAAATGTTTTGATTACTGTTTTCGCTTTAATTGGTGGGGCATTCCAATTGGTATTTTTGTACAACTTCTTCAGTAGTATTTTCTACGGTAAGAAAACGGTTCAAAACCCATGGAAATCGAACACTTTAGAATGGACAGCGCCTATTGAACATATTCACGGCAACTGGCATGGAGCAATTCCGGAGGTACACCGTTGGCCTTATGATTACAGCAAACCAGGTCATGACGAAGATTTTGTTCCTCAAAATGTTCCGATGAAAGAGGGTGAAGAAGTTTTACACCATTAATATATTTCAATACAATACCAAAATGCCTTTCGAAACGAAAGGCATTTTTATTTGCTTATAACTTTGTTATATTTGTAGCATGAACGAAAATTTAGACCCAACAACTAACGGCTATAATTCCGAGGAATTTGATCTCGAAAAAAAATTGAGACCCTTATCTTTTGATGATTTTGCTGGGCAAGATCAAATATTAGAAAACCTAAAAGTTTTCGTTCAGGCAGCCAACCAAAGAAACGAAGCTCTTGATCATACCCTTTTTCACGGACCACCGGGATTGGGAAAAACGACTTTGGCTAACATTCTAGCCAATGAGCTGCAAGTGGGAATTAAAATCACTTCAGGACCCGTTTTGGACAAGCCAGGAGATTTAGCAGGTTTATTGACTAATCTCGAAGAAAGAGACGTTTTGTTTATTGACGAAATTCATAGATTAAGTCCAATTGTCGAAGAATATTTGTATTCGGCAATGGAGGATTTCAAGATTGATATTATGATTGAGTCTGGGCCTAATGCCAGAACCGTTCAAATCAATTTGAATCCATTTACCTTAATTGGAGCCACCACGCGTTCCGGTTTGTTGACCGCCCCAATGCGAGCCCGTTTCGGAATTTCCTCTCGCTTACAATATTACACAACCGAACTTTTGACAACAATTGTTGAACGAAGTGCTACTATATTAAAAATGCCCATTTCGATGGAAGCTGCTATCGAAATTGCGGGTCGTAGTAGGGGAACGCCTCGTATTGCCAATGCTTTACTACGTCGGGTGCGTGATTTTGCCCAGATCAAAGGGAACGGAACGATTGACATTGAAATTGCCCGCTATGCCTTAAAAGCCTTGAACGTTGATGCCCACGGTTTGGATGAAATGGACAATAAAATTCTAAACACTGTTATCGATAAATTCAAAGGAGGCCCCGTTGGTCTGTCCACTTTGGCGACAGCCGTTTCCGAAAGCAGTGAAACTATCGAGGAAGTGTATGAGCCCTTTTTAATCCAGGAAGGCTTCATTATGCGAACGCCACGAGGAAGAGAAGTAACCGAGAAAGCATATAATCATTTAGGAAAAGTAAGAACGAATATTCAAGGAGGTCTTTTTTAATCTTTCAGTTGATTAATAACAAAGAAAAATATACATCTTTCATAAAATCCGAAGCCAAACGCCTCGGGTTTTTGTCTTGTGGCATATCCAAAGCAGGATTTTTGGAAGACGATGCCCCGCGATTAGAAAATTGGTTAAACAAACAAATGAACGGCCAAATGTCCTATATGGAAAACAATTTTGACAAGCGATTGAATCCAACTTTATTGGTCGATGATGCCAAAAGCGTTGTATCACTTTTGTTGAATTATTATCCTTCCGAATTCCAAAATCAAGATTCCTATAAAATTTCAAAATATGCCTACGGCCAGGACTACCATTTTGTCATCAAGGAAAAACTCAAAGAATTGTTGTTTTCTATTCAATCGACTATAGGAGAAGTTTCAGGTCGGGCTTTCGTGGATTCTGCACCAGTTCTCGATAAAGCTTGGGCAGCCAAAAGTGGTTTGGGATGGATTGGTAAAAATAGCAATCTTATAACTCAAAAAGTAGGTTCTTTTTATTTCATCGCTGAACTCATTATTGATTTGGATTTAGAATATGATCAAGCAACCACTGACCATTGCGGCAGCTGCACAGCCTGTATTGATGCTTGTCCAACCCAGGCTATTGTGGCGCCTTATGTGGTTGACGGTAGCAAATGCATTTCCTATTTTACCATAGAGCTCAAAGAAAATATTCCCCATGAAATGAAGGGAAAGTTTGATGATTGGGCTTTTGGTTGCGATGTGTGTCAAGATGTGTGTCCCTGGAACAAATTTTCAATAGCCCATAAAGAGCCCCTTTTCAATCCAAATCCAGAAGTGTTATCAATGTCAAAAAAAGACTGGAAAGAAATCACCGAAGAGACTTTCAAAGCGGTGTTCAAAAACTCCCCATTGAAACTCCCCAAATTTGAAGGCTTAAAACGAAATATTGAATTTTTGGGATAAATATTTTTAAATTTAATTTGCGCCAAAAATTATTTTTATAATTCTCTTTATATTAAAT
>CANHNG010000045.1 GCA_947461915.1 Flavobacteriaceae bacterium | reverse complement strand
TCTAAACTATCTGCATTTACGCCTCTTTTTATCAAAGCATTTCTTACGACATTAGCCCTTTCTTCAGAAAGTTTTTGATTATATTCATCTGAACCATCGCTATCTGTTTGACCTTCTATAGTAAATTTCGAATTAGGGTGTCTTTTAAGAATGTTTGAAATTAAGTCTAACGATTCAGCAACGTAATCCGCATTTAATGTGCTTTGACCTGAATTAAAGTATACTGATCTAGCTTGAGCCTTAAGTTCATCTAAATCTTCAGCTGTTACCTCTAGACAGCCGTTGTTTGCAACAGTACCTTTTTCAGTCGGACATTTATCGTCTTTGTCTAAAACACCGTCTCCATCAGTGTCAGGCCATGGGCAGCCTGAATTTTCTTTTGGGCCTTTAACAGTTGGACATTTATCAGATTTATCCGTAATTCCATCAGAATCAGCATCTGGACAGCCTTTTAAAGTAGCTAAGCCAGCAACATCTGGACAAGAATCATCTTTATCGGCAATATTATCACCGTCAGTATCTGGACATCCATTCAAAGCCGCTAAACCAGCAATTTCAGGACAATCATCATTTCCATCAATAATTCCATCACCGTCAGTATCTGGACATCCATTGAATTGTTTTAGACCCACAACTTCAGGGCAGGCATCAAATTTGTCATAAATCCCGTCACCATCAGTATCTTTTCCGCCAAATTTGTACAAAATACCTATAGAGTGTTGAAAATGAATTGGTGAATCTGGTACATCGGTTGAGCCGGGAATATTTCTATCCTCAAAAGAATGTTTGTAAGTTGTTGTTAATGACAAACCAACCACATCAGTAAACCAAAGAGTTAACCCAGCACCAGCATTCAAAGTTCCATAACTCTTCTCTCCAAAGAATGTATATCCCCCGCCAACATGTAGAGAAGGATCGACAACTTTAGATTTAATTACGTCCATAAAGCTATATTTTACTACCCCATCCGCAGCATAATACATCAAATCACCTGGATTAGTTATTGCCACATCTGTGTGACCTGGACCTTTCCAATAGGCAAATTTATCTATTTTATTTATAGTACCTTGGATTCCAAAAGAGAAATTATCTCCCACATATTTGGAAACACCAAAATAAGATACTGAAGGCAATATATTCCAACTTTCCTTTACTTTCAAAAACTTTGTAAATTGATCCCCTAAATTACCGGTTCTGTCACTGGCACTAGTTCTAGTATCAACGGCGTTGACACCAAAAGAAATTGCCCATTCGTTATTTTTGTCTTGACCGTGAGAATTTAAGCTCATCACCATCATTACAATCAATAAAATTTTGTTAATATAGTTCATGATTATTTTTATTTTTTTAATTTTACTTCAGTTCTTCTGTTTTCAGCTTTTCCTTTAGCGGTTTTGTTAGTTGCAATCGGCTCAGTTTCCCCAAACCCTATCGCTTCTAAATTATCTCCATTAACCCCTCTTTGAATCAAAGCCTTTTTAACAACATTGGCTCTTTCTTCAGAAAGTTTTTGGTTATAGGCATCAGAACCATCGCTATCTGTATGTCCTTCAACGCTAAATTTGGTATTTTGCGATCCTTTAATCAGATCTGCAATTACATCTAATGAAGTACGGCCAAGATCTAATTTGAAAGTAGTTGTGCCGGAATAAAAATAAACAGATTTAGCTTGAACCTTAAGATCATCTAAATCTTCAGCTGTTGACTCAGGACAACCGTTGTTTGCAACTGTGCCTTTTGCCGTTGGACACTTGTCATCTTTATCTAAAACGCCGTCTCCATCAGTGTCAGGCCAAGGGCAACCAGCATTTTCTTTTGAACCTTTAGCTCTTGGACATTTATCAGATAAATCGGTAACCCCATCTCCATCAGTGTCAGGACAACCTTTAATAGCAGCTAACCCAAATACATCTGGACAAGCATCATCTTTATCTGCAATACCATCTCCGTCAGCATCTGGACATCCATTTAAAGCAGCTAAACCTGCAACTTCAGGACAATCATCGCTTCCGTCAATAATTCCGTCACCGTCAGTATCTGGGCATCCATTGAATTGTTTTAAACCAGCAACTTCTGGACAAGCATCATGTTTGTCATAAATCCCATCACCATCTGTATCTTTTCCGCCAAATTTGAAAACAAGACCTGCAGTATGTTGAAAATGGTCTGGAGCATCTGGAATATCGGTTTTCCCAATGATATTTCTATTTTCAAAAGAATTTTTGTAAGTTGTTGTTAATAACAATCCAAACTTATCAGTAAACCAAAGGGTTAACCCTGCTCCAGCATTCAAAGTTCCATAACTATTGTCTCCAAAGAAAGTATAACCCCCACCAACATGTAGAGAAGGATCAATAACTTTAGATTTAATCATGTCCATAAAGCTATATTTTACGACTCCATCCGCAGCATAATACATCAAATCACCTGGATTAGTTATTTTCACATCAGTATGGCCCGGTCCTATCCAATAGGCAAATTTGTTTATTTTATTTACGGAACCCTGTATTCCAAAACAAAACCCGTCTCCCACATACTTGGAAACACCAATATATGATACCGAAGGGACTATATTCCAGCTTTCATTTATTTTGAATGGATTTGTTAGGCGATCCTGTATATTACGAGGCCTATTGCCTGCGCTAGTTTTAGTGTCAACAGCGTTAGCACCAAAAGAAATCGCCCATTCGTTATTTTCGTCTTGTGCGTGAGAGCTTAAGCCCAACATCATTAGTACAGCAAATAAAATTTTGTTAAGATGTTTCATGTTATTTTTTAAATTTAGTTTAGTTAATCATTAACAAATATAGCACGTAATTTTTTAACTACAAAATAAAATGTTAAAATCACTTGATAAGCAAAGAATTTCTTTCTAAATGACCATTAAATCCTTTCCTACTTTGACAAAAGTATCAATTGCTTTGTCCAAATGTTGTTTTGAATGATTGGCTGACAATTGAATCCTTATTCCTGCTTTTTCATTTGGAACCAAAGGGAAAATGAACCCAATGACATAGATTCCTTTCTTCAAAAGTTCATTTGCCATATTTTGTGACAACTTTATTTCCCCGTTTATTTTTCGCATCCTTAGGTTAATCAATTAGCTTTTCCTCTCGAAGACAAAAAGCCGTAACGATTTTTATAAATTTACAACATTAATTGTTGTGCCAATATATACAAGTGATTTTTTCATAACCTTAAAACCCATCAATTCAATCGCATTTTGATACGTTTCCAGTTGTAATTGATATTTACTGTTATGTGCCCCAGTTTTATAATCCAATAAAAAAATTTCCTTGTTATTGGTCAAAACCATTCGGTCCGGTTTGATGGTTTTTCCTTGTTTTTGAATAATTGTTTGCTCGTTCAACACTTCGTTTCCTTCAGAAAAATAGTTTGAAAGCTCCGAATGATTGACAATTTCCTGAATGGTTTTATAAACCAAATCCTTCTGATTCAATGCAATTAATCCACTTTCTATAGCTTTTGTAATGGCCAAATCTATATCGCTTTTGGTTTTTACAAAAGACAAAATCTCGTGAACTACATTCCCGTATTCTATGGCTTCCTGTTGATGCGTTCCCCACATTAATGCTTCTCTTTGTGCGATTTTTATGTTTTTTGGATCCAAAATTCCTGAAACTATAGGAATGATTTTCAAAGCATCGACGTGTTTTTTCTCGGCTGACAATTTAGTAGGATTTCCAAATTCATATTCGAATTTATCTTCTTCAAATTGTTCCTTGTTGACTAAATAATTGACAAAAAAGGTGGACATATTGTTCTTTTTCGCAACACCTTTGGCGTCAAAATTAATACTCGAAATCACATACAATTGTTCTTCGGCTCGAGTCAATGCCACATATAAAATATTAACATTATCCAATAATTCTTCTTGGGATTTTTGGACATAAATTGATTTTGCTTTCTCACCAAAACCTTCAACCGCTTTGCTATTGTCAACCAAGACTTTAGGCAGTCCGAAATTTTCCGTTTCCGTGTCAATCCATAATTTGTTTTTTGGACTGCGGCCGTAATCTTCATCTGCAAAAGGCATAATTACAACCGGAAATTCCAATCCTTTAGACGTATGAATGGTCATTATCCGAACCGCGTTGTTTCCTTCGGGTGATGGAATGCTAAATTTCTCTGAATTTTTGTCCCAGAAATTCAAAAAATCAGAAATACCGGCTTGATTCCGAATATCTCGTTCGAGAACGATATCCATAAAATACTGAACGTAAGCATTACTTTTTGTAGGATTGAGGAATTTAGAAACAATAATCTCAACCGCTTCATACAAAGATTTTTTTCTGATGTTTTGAAAAGACAAACCCACATCAAAACTCTCCAGCCAGTTTTCAAAATCCGTTTCATTTGGATACCCCATCCCTTGTGCAATAAAATCGTGAATAGGCAATTTATCCTGACTACTTTGTGCTAAATAGTGCAAGAAATTGGCCTTTGATTCTTTGTCAGAATTATTTTTTAAGTACTTTAATAAATAGATTATAAATCGAACTTCGGTGGCGTTTTTTATCATCAATGTTTCCGAAGACAAAAGTGGAATCCCTTGCTCTGTCAAATAATTGGCAACGGCAATTCCTTGTTTTCGTTTTCTGGTCAGAATAACAATGTCCTTATATTCAAAACCTTGCTTTACCACTTTTTGAATGGTATTTAAAGTTGCCAAAACATACAATTCTGTTTTATCTAATTTGTCTTCGTCGTCTTCGCTGTTTTCCGCTTTTGGGATGAAGGAAATATTCACGTAACCACCTATTTTTTCGTTACTTATTTGATGGCTGTGATTCTCGTATAAATCTTTGTAATCTAAGTGCTCAAATTCATTGGACAACAATTTAAAAAACTCATTATTGAACTCAATTATTTGCGAATAACTACGGTAATTTTTGTCTAAATGAAAGGGTTTTTTATCGGGATTGTTGAACGGATTATGGTCTTTACTCAATTCTATAAACTGTTCGGCTTTACCACCGCGCCAACGATAGATGGATTGCTTCGGGTCGCCCACAATCATCAAAGTTCCTTTTTCTCCGTCAAATTCGCTCGATGTAGCGTTGTCAATCAGCGGAATCAGATTTTGCCACTGCATTTCGGAAGTGTCCTGAAATTCATCGATAAAAAAATGACGGTAACGCTCGCCCAACCGTTCATAAATAAATGGTGCCGGTTGGTTTTGAATTTCTCGATGAATAATGGCGTTGAATTCGGAAATGGAAAGCACGTTTTGTTCATTTTGAATTTTTGTCAATTCATTACTGACTGTATTTAACAAAGATAAAGGCGTAATGTTTTTTAGAAATGCTTTGTAGAAATCACGTTTTTCGAAATTTTTGTAAATGGCGGCGACAATCTTCAATGATTCAGGGATAATATTTTCAATTAAAACGCCGTCTTTAGCGGTTTTATTTATTTTTATATCATCAGGTTCGTGGTAGGTTTTATTTTTTGGATTGAATTTTCCTTCTTGGATGCTTTGCAAATGTTTGGGGAAATAAGATCCTGAAAAAGATTTGGTATCAATTCCGTTTTTCTCGATTAACAAGAATGCACTTTCGGCGAATGCTACATTTTCTTTTTCCAAAACTTTACAGGCTTCTGCCAGTTTGTTTTTTATTTCGACAAATTCAGTGATGGATTTATCTTGAAAATGGTTGATTTCATTTCGATTGTTTTCATTAAGAACCAAACGACCGGTTTCGAGAATTTCATGGGAAATGTCCCAAGATTTGTCATCGTCTGTTTTTTTCATCGTGAAATCGATGAGCAATTTTGTTAGCGTTTCGTCTTCCCCAGCTTGAGCAATTATGGCATCGACGGCTTCAATGAGCAAATTTTCGGTGTCCAAAGTCACTTCAAAAGTCATGGGTAAACCTAAATCGTGAGCGAAAGCACGAATGACTTTGTGGGTAAATTTGTCGATGGTTGAAATATCAAAAGCGGCATAATTATGAATGATGTGCTTGATGATTTGCTGTGATTTGGTTTTGATTTGGATGATGGAAAGCTCGGTTTCTATAGCCAAATGCTGCATTAAATCCTGTGCTTTTTCGCTTGGATTGTCTTTTGAAAACTCAGACAAACTGCCCACGATTCTGCTTTTCATTTCATGAACCGCTTTGTTGGTAAACGTAATAGCGAGAATGTTTCGATAGGCATCATTTTTAGGAGCAACGAGAATGATTTTCAGGTATTCTTTGACGAGCGCATAGGTTTTTCCGGAACCTGCCGATGCGTCGTATATAGAAAATGATGGTCTTTGCATTAAGATTGATGATTAACGATTTTTTATTTCAGATTTCATATGTAGCGAATGCTTTAGCCCCTATTGAAACGGCATTCTTTTTTTACTTGCTGCTAAGCAAGAAAAGATAGAGTGGAAAGCGGGAAATAGCTCCTGCAAACAGCACTATCAATTTATTTAATAGAAATATAACGAAATAGAATTTCCAATTCCAAAGTTAAATGTTTAATTTTGAATAAAATATTTATTAATCATTAAACACCTATAATATGGCTTTTGAATTACCACAATTACCTTATGCGTATGACGCATTAGAACCTTACATTGATGCGCGTACGATGGAAATTCATCACACAAAACATCATAATGCTTATATCACGAATGTTAATGCTGCTATTGCGGGAACGGATTTAGAAGGGAAAAGTATCGAGGATATTTTGAAAAATCTAGACATGAAAAACATGGCTGTTCGTAATAACGGCGGTGGACATTTCAATCACAGTTTGTTTTGGACGATTATGTCTCCAAACGGTGGCGGACTTCCAACAGGAGAATTATTGGTTGCGATTGAAAGCGCTTTTGGAACATTTGAGTCTTTTAAAACTGCTTTTTCAAAAGCTGGAATCACACAATTTGGTTCAGGATGGGCTTGGCTTTGTGTAAAGGATGGAAAACTTGAAGTTTGCGGAACTCCAAATCAAGACAATACTTTAATGCCCGGAATAGGTTGTGGAGGAACTCCAATTTTAGGAATGGATGTTTGGGAGCATGCTTATTATTTGCATTATCAAAACAGAAGACCTGATTATGTTGAAGCTTTCTTTAACGTTATTAATTGGGCTGAAGTTTCAAGACGATACGATTTAGCAAAATAGTCTTTTTTAAGAAAATAGACTTTTAGATGATAGGCGAATTGACTGAAAAGTTTGTTCGTCTATTTTTTTTGACTTTATTCCAATAAAAAAGGTGAAATTGCTTTCACCTTTTTTGCCCCAAATCTACCATAAACTTAACCTACTAATATTATGGTGAATCAAAGATAGACACGTAATCTGCTTTCATGAAATATATTAGATGAAATACATTAATAATCGATGAAATGCTTAAACACAAATTAATTTAATAGGCTCTAGCATCTTTACCTTCGTAAAAATTCATAAATGCCTTATTCACAACTCGATTGCCTCCCGGTGTAGGATAATCTCCTGTGAAATACCAATCTCCCAAATTCTTTGGACAGGCAATATGCAAATCCTCAACAGTTTGAAAGATGATTTTTACTTCGGCGTTAATTTCTGGTGTACTCAGCAGTTGTGCTATTTTATCCGAAACTTCCTGTGGCTGGAATGGCGCATAAATTTTGGTGACAAAATTAACGACTTCGTGATCTTTAAGGTTTTCTTGTTCCTTGCATTTGGCATAAACGGCGTCAACAATATGGTATAAGTTCCTGTCTTTTAAAAGCTCCAATGCGGCCCGAAATGCAACTAACCCTTCCAGTTTTGCCATGTCGATTCCATAACAATCTGGATACCTAATTTGAGGAGCCGATGAAACTATCACAATACTTTTTGGTTTCAAACGATCCATCATTTTGATGATACTCATTTTGAGTGTTGTTCCTCTCACGATGCTGTCATCAATAATCACCAAATTATCTGTTGGTTTTATCACTCCATACGTCACATCATATACGTGGGCAACAAGATCATCGCGACTACTGTCTTCAGTGATGAAAGTTCGCAATTTTGCGTCTTTAATGGCTACTTTCTCGGTTCTTATTTTTACCGAAAGGATTTCTTCCAATTTTTCTTTGGTTAATTTCTTGCGGTTTTCAAGAATGTAATTATTTTTTCTTTGATTTAAAAAATCTTGCGCAGCTTCTATCATTCCGTAGAAAGAAGTTTCAGCAGTATTTGGAATATAAGAAAACACGGTATTGTCAGTATCATCTCCAATGGCACCAAGAACAGCAGGCAAAATTAATTTTCCCAGATTTTTTCTTTCCTGGTATATTTCAGCATCACTTCCTCTAGAAAAGTAAATTCTTTCAAAAGAACACGCTTTTTTAACCGTTGGCACAAGAATTTCTTGCATAGTAACGATTCCGTTTTTCTTTATAATTAAGGCGCTACCAGGGTTTATTTCTTGTACTTTTTCGAAAGGAATATTAAATACAGTTTGAATAACAGGGCGTTCTGAGGCTACCACCACAATTTCGTCATCTTCATAAAAATAGGCTGGTCGAATTCCTGCAGGATCTCTAAAGACAAAAGCATCGCCATGACCTAGAAGTCCGGCCATAGCATAACCTCCATCTAGGTTTTTGGAGGATCTTGTCATGATTTTGGCAATATCTAGTCTTTCAGCAATCACAGGAGACGCTTCCCGTTTAGACAAGCCCATTGCTTTGCAATCTTGGTACAGTTGCATTACCTCTTTGTCTAGAAAATGACCTATTTTTTCCATTACAGTAACAGTATCTGCCATTTCTTTTGGATGTTGTCCTAATTCCACTAGATTTTGAAAAAGTTCTTTTACATTGGTCATATTGAAATTTCCAGCCAAAATAAGGTTCCGGTGCATCCAATTACTTTGTCTCAAAAAAGGATGAACACTTTCAATACTGTTTTTCCCGAACGTTCCATAACGAACATGTCCTAAAAACAATTCGCCTAGATAGGGTATATTCTTTTTTTGAAGGGGCACATCATCAGTGTATTCTGGATGAGAAGCCATTTCTTCATTTATTCTTTCATTAATTT
Organism: Flavobacteriaceae bacterium; assembly: GCA_947461915.1. Classification (GTDB taxonomy): domain Bacteria; phylum Bacteroidota; class Bacteroidia; order Flavobacteriales; family Flavobacteriaceae; genus Flavobacterium. Next base: position 294 of record CANHNG010000045.1, on the reverse strand, counting down.
GAGCAAAAACATCTTGAATGGGCTGAGATTGATTTGATCTCACGCGGCTGATGTATCTTTCTCCAGGGTCAACATCTAATTTTATGCTTGCAAAACCAGCACCATCTTGTCCACGGTTGTGCTGTTTCTCCATCATCAGATACATTTTTTGTATTCCGTAGAAAGCTGTACCATATTTTTCTTTGTAGAATTCTAATGGTTTCTTTAATCTTAGAAGGGCAATGCCACATTCGTGTTTAATTGCGTCGCTCATAGTATAGTGGTGGTAGTTTATTTAAAAAGCCCCGTTTCCGA
>CANHNG010000044.1 GCA_947461915.1 Flavobacteriaceae bacterium | reverse complement strand
GTACTCGACGGAGCTATGGGAACGATGTTGCAACGCTATAACTTTTCTGAAGAAGATTTCCGAGGGGAACACTTCAAAGATTTTCCGCATTCGCTCAAAGGGAACAACGATTTATTGTCCTTGACGCAACCACAAGCGATTAAAGATGTCCACGCTTTGTATTTTGAGGCAGGTGCTGATATTGTGGAAACCAATACTTTTTCGGGAACCACAATAGGAATGGCGGATTATCATCTCGAAGAATATGTGTACCAACTCAACTACGAATCGGCTAAAATTGCCCGAGAAGTAGCCGATGAATTCACGGCCAAAAATCCAGACAAACCTCGCTTTGTAGCTGGTTCTATCGGGCCAACAAACAGAACGGCCAGTATGTCGCCAGACGTGAACGATCCGGGATACAGAGCCGTAACTTTTGATGATTTACGTATTGCCTATAAACAACAAGTCGAAGCTTTACTAGATGGTGGTGTAGATTTGCTATTAGTAGAAACCATTTTCGATACTTTAAATGCCAAAGCGGCACTTTTCGCCATCGAAGAAGTCAAAGAAGAACGCCATATCGATATGCCAATAATGGTTTCAGGAACGATAACCGATGCTTCTGGAAGAACACTTTCAGGTCAAACGGTAGAGGCCTTTTTGGTTTCGGTTTCGCATATTCCCTTGTTGAGCGTAGGATTCAATTGTGCTTTGGGAGCCGATTTATTGAAGCCCTATTTGCAAACTTTGGCGCACAATACCTCGTTCAATGTTTCGGCGCATCCCAATGCAGGATTGCCAAACGCCTTTGGAGAATATGATGAAACACCGGAGCAAATGCAAGTTTTTATCAAAGAATATTTGGACGATAATTTAATAAACATCATAGGCGGTTGTTGCGGAACAACCCCAGCACACATCAAATTGATTGCCGATATCGCCAAGGATTATAAACCGAGGGTTTCGACGGCAACAATGTAATTTGTAGAGACGCGATTTATCGCGTCAAAATTATAGTCACAAATTCACTTAAAAATTTGAGAAACTGTGGCAAAACAAAATAAAAAAATGGCAGAAGCAGAAAAGAGAAGAAACCTAGTATTATCGGGATTAGAACCCTTAATCATTACGCCTGAAAGCGTATTTGTTAACGTTGGGGAAAGAACCAATGTAACAGGTTCCAGAAAATTTCTTCGACTAATCAAGGAAGAAAAGTACGAGGAGGCATTGAGCATTGCCAAAGAGCAAGTAGAAGGAGGCGCGCAAATCATCGATATTAATATGGATGAGGGAATGCTCGATGGCGAATACGCGATGACAAAATTCCTGAATTTAATCGCTGCCGAACCCGATATTTCTCGAGTGCCTATTATGATTGATAGCTCAAAATGGGACATCATTGAAGCAGGTTTGAAAGTGGTACAAGGAAAATGTGTCGTAAACTCCATTTCATTGAAAGAAGGTGAGGAACAATTCATTCATCACGCCAAATTAATCAAGCGCTACGGAGCGGCAGTAATAGTTATGGCTTTTGACGAAGTGGGTCAAGCTGATAATTACGAACGTAGAATAGAAATTTCCCGACGTTCGTATGATATTTTAGTCAATAAAGTAAACTTCCCTCCACAGGACATTATTTTTGATTTGAATATATTTCCAGTGGCAACGGGAATGGAAGAACACCGTTTGAATGCATTGGATTTCTTTAGAGGAACCAAATGGGTTCGAGAAAATTTGCCTCACGCGCACATTAGCGGTGGGGTGAGCAATGTTTCGTTTTCTTTTAGAGGAAACGATACGGTTCGGGAAGCGATGCACTCGGTTTTCTTGTATCATGCCATCAAAAACGGAATGACGATGGGAATTGTAAACCCGGAAATGCTTTCTATTTACGATGAAATTCCAAAAGATTTGTTGGAACACGTAGAAGATGTAATTCTAAACCGCCGTGATGATGCTACCGAAAGGCTGTTGGATTTTGCTGAGAATGTAAAAGGTGATGTCAAAAGCAACGAGAAAGCGATTCAAGAATGGCGTTCGGGAACGGTTCAAGAACGAATTACACATTCCCTTGTAAAAGGAGTGGATGCTTTTATAGAACTAGATGTTGAGGAAGCCCGATTGTTAGCCACAAAACCTATCGAAGTGATTGAAATCAACTTGATGGCAGGAATGAATATCGTTGGTGATTTGTTTGGTTCGGGGAAAATGTTTTTGCCGCAAGTGGTAAAATCAGCTCGGGTTATGAAAAAAGCTGTGGCATATCTTCTTCCTTTTATTGAAGCAAGTAAACGCCCCCTAGCCCCCAAAGGGGGAATTAAAACGACGCAACATTGGGAGACTGCTAATCCAATGAATTATGGGTTGCTGAAACAATTTGCATTTGATATGCGAAATAAGCCAACCGATGCTGAAAGGTTTTTGTGGGAGGCTTTAAGCGGGAAAAAATTAGAGGGATATAAATTCAGGAGACAGCATATTATTGGGAATTATATAGCAGATTTTATTTGTTTAAAAGAAAATCTGATAATAGAAATTGATGGTCTTATTCATCAATTACCTGAAAATAAAACGAATGATGAAGAAAGAACTAAATGGTTAAATAGTGAAGGGTTTCAAGTAATTCGCTTTACAAATAATGAAGTTTTGTTTGGACTAGACAAAGTGTTGGATAAAATCGTATTAACATTGACAGCTCCCCCTTCGGGGGCGGGGGGGGCGGGAAAAATCTTGATGGCCACCGTTAAAGGCGATGTGCACGATATTGGAAAAAATATTGTTTCGGTGGTTTTGGCTTGCAACAATTACGAAATCATTGACCTTGGCGTAATGGTTCCGCCTGAAAAAATTATTGCGGCGGCCATTGAGCACGAGGTTGATATTATTGGATTAAGCGGATTAATTACGCCTTCGTTAGACGAAATGGTGTATCTCGCCAAGGAATTGGATAAAAAAGGAATGAAAATCCCCGTGATGATTGGTGGAGCAACCACTTCTCGTGCACACACTGCCGTGAAAATTGCCCCACAATATAGACAAACCGTGATTCACGTAAACGACGCTTCGAGAGCGGTAACGGTAGCCGGAAATTTGTTGGACGATAATAAAGAAAAGTATACTAGCGCAGTTCGAGCGGACTATGATGCTTTTAGAGAAGCATTTTTGAATCGGTCTCGAGACAAGAATTTTTTGACTATTGAGCAAGCCCGTAAAAACAAACTGCAGTTGGATTGGGCCAATTTTAATCCTGTAAAACCAAATGTTATCGGCAAACAAGTCATTGAGGTTGGTTTGGATGTTTTGGTTCCTTATATTGATTGGACTCCATTTTTTAGAACTTGGGAATTGTTCGGAAAATATCCTGCGATTTTGACCGATGAGGTTGTTGGCGAACAAGCCACTTCAGTTTTTGCCGATGCGCAAGCCATGTTGGCAGTGATTTTGAGAGAAAAGAAACTAACCGCCAAAGGAATTTACGGAATTTTCCCTGCCAATCAAATCAACGATGATGACATTGAGTTGAGTGATGAAAACGGGAAAGTGTTGGAGAAATTTTTGACTTTGCGTCAGCAATCCCAAAAGACAAAAGGAGCTCCAAACATCGCTTTGGCGGATTTTATTGCGCCTAAAGACGTCGGAAAAATGGATTATATGGGGGCGTTTTGTGTCACTACCGGTTTTGGAGTTGACGAATGGGCAGCCGAATTTGAAAAGGATTTGGATGATTACAATTCGATTATGGTGAAAGCATTGGCGGACCGATTTGCGGAAGCATTTGCCGAATATTTGCACGAAAAAATCCGTAAGGAAATTTGGGGTTATGCAGCGCACGAAAATTTAAGTACCGAGGCGATGATAGAGGAAATTTACGAGGGAATTCGACCAGCACCGGGTTACCCAGCTTGTCCCGACCATTTAGAAAAACCAACGATTTGGAAATTGCTGAATGTAGAACAAGAAATTGGTGTAACTTTGACCGAAAGTATGGCCATGTGGCCGGCTTCATCGGTATCTGGATATTATTTTGGAAATCCGGAAAGCAAGTATTTTGGACTTGGAAAAATAAAAGAAGACCAAGTAATTGATTACGCCAAAAGAAGAAGTGTTTCAACCGACGTGGCTATGAAATGGTTGAACCCGAATATAGCAGATTAAAAAAATTGTTTAAAGTTTAAGGTTTCAAGTTGCTCGAGAGAACTTCAAACCTTAAACATTAAACTTTAAACAAATAAAATGAAAGTAACACAACATATAGAAGACGCCAAAGGAAAACCCTTATTTTCCTTTGAAATTGTACCACCTCAAAAAGGAAGTAACATTAAAGATTTGTATGCGAATATTGATCCCTTGATGGAATTCAACCCTCCTTTTATTGATGTAACTACTTCAAGAGAAGAATATGTTTATATTGAAAAAGATGGACTTTTTGATCGTCGTATCACGCGGATGCGCCCTGGAACTGTTGGAATTTGTGCCTCTATCCAACACAAATATGGTGTAGATGCTATTCCTCATGTTTTGTGTGGGGGATTTACCAAAGAAGAAACAGAATATGTTTTGGTTGACTGTCATTATTTAGGAATAGACAATTTGGTGGCCCTTCGTGGCGACCCCATGAAAGGGGAAAAATATTTTGAACCAACAAAAGGCGGTAATGCTTATGCTGTAGATTTGGTTAAACAAATCAAAGCCATGAATGCAGGACAGTTTTTACACGATACTTTGCCGATGCAAAACGCGCCTGATTTTTGTGTAGGTGTGGCTGGCTATCCCGAAAAACATATTGAAGCGCCAAGTCTGGAAGCTGATTTAAAAAGGCTAAAAGAAAAAGTAGATGCCGGAGCCGATTATATTGTGACACAAATGTTTTTCGATAATCAACGTTATTTCAAATTTGTCGAAGCCGCTCGTGCAATAGGAATTACGGTGCCCATTATTCCTGGAATAAAACCCGTAGCCGTAAAACGTCATTTGCAATTATTGCCACAAGTTTTCTGGTTGGATATGCCAGAATCCTTAATTAAATCTATAGAACAAGCCAAAGACAATGCGGCTGTTCGTCAAATAGGAGTGGATTTTGCGGTACAACAATCCAAAGAATTAATCGAATTTGGAGTGCCTTGCGTACATTATTATTCCATGGGGAAATCAGACAATATACAGCAAATAGCGAGTCAAGTTTTTTAAGGATTTAAAATAGTTCTGTTTCAATTAAGCCTTACAGATTTTTAAAATTTGTGAGGCTTTTATTTATCCCTCCTTCATACAATTTTTTTCCTTTACGTATTGTCAAATGTAAATTTTCACCCCTATTAAGGGACTTTATCTTGTTTTTTTGGTGTATCTTTATGTGAATCCAATGGTTGTTTTTCAGGGAGTCATCCATCTTAAAATTAAAATAAATGAAAAATAAAGCAAAATGGACTCGCATTATCTATATTGTTGGAGTTATTGCATTGATAATTGGTGCCATCGATCCCCTCGAGGGATCAGTTGTAATAATAGTCGGCAGTGCGCTTCTTGCCTTGTCCGCTTACGCAAAAAGTGACAGACATACCAAAATTTTCTCGGCATCGCTGTTAATGATAGTGATTGGACTTGCTTTTCTGTTCTATTTCTCATCACTTGGCGGATTTGGCGGAACGTCAACATTATCTTGGTGGTGGGGTTTATTGATACTTCCATTTCCGATCGGATGGCTAATAATCATCATAGTGTTAATTAGGAGAGCGATCAAAAATAAAAGACTAAAATCGATTTCTAAAAAATAGATTAGTTTTTCCAAAGGGTTCGAGTAAAATGAGTTTTTTGTCACAACGATTTCGCTCGAACTGACAGTTCTATCACCAAAAATACTATTTTTCAGTAATCTCCCTAAAAACCGCTTCCAAGTTTTTATTCTTCTGGTTAAGTTGTAGTGTTTTTAGACCATTGGCATTGGCAAAATCAAAAACGGCGGGACGCATATCTTTATCGGCGTTGAATGTCAATTCCCAAATCATATCGTGTGTATTCTTGAAAGAAGTCAGATTTTCTATTTTGGCAATCAATTGCTCTTCGACTTTATAGTCAAATTCCACTTCGATAACTTGCTCCTTTTCAGTAGAAATTAAGTTGTCTAGTTTTTTGTCGGCAACAATTTTGCCGTTATTGATGATAATGACTCGGTCGCAAATTGCTTCCACTTCCTGCATAATATGTGTCGAAAGGAAAACGGTTTTGTCATTTCCCACGTTTTTGATCACGTTTCTAATTTCAACCAATTGGTTGGGGTCCAATCCTGTGGTAGGCTCGTCCAAAATCAAAACAGCGGGATTGTGCAATAGAGCATTTGCAAGTCCTACGCGCTGGCGAAAACCTTTGGACAATTGCCCTATTTTCTTGTGACTTTCAGCGGATAAGCCAGTCAAGTGAATCACTTCCTCGATTCGGAATTTGGCTACTTTATAAACATCGGCATTAAAAGCCAAATATTCCCTTACGTACAAATCCAAGTATAACGGATTGTGTTCTGGCAAATAGCCAATAGATTGTTGCACGGCTTTGGACTGCGAGTTGACGTCAAATCCATTTACGGATGCTGAACCTTCATCTGCAGCAATATAGGTAGTCAATATTTTCATCAAAGTGGATTTTCCGGCACCATTTGGGCCTAAAAAACCAACGATTTCCCCTTTTTTTATAGAAAAGGAAATGTTTTCTAGTGCTTTTTGAGCACCATAACTTTTCGATATATTGTTTACTTCTATTGACATTGCTTTTTATTTGTTGCAAAAGTAAACAGAAAATGCCTTGATTTATTGTTTTGTGGATTTTAGGCCACTATTTATCTTTCAAAGAATAAATGAAATACCATTTTTATCCTATTTATTAGCTCAAAAAAACCATATTTGGGAAGGAATCCTTTTTTTGTTTGATAAATAGGTCGTTTTTTTTTGGTTAACTGAAAATTATTTATACATTCGCAAAGAATTTATGAAACACAATATTAAAATGTCCAATAACCGTTTTTATTTTAGCAACACTTATTATTTCTTTTTTAGGAAGTAAGGATTGTCTATGGTTATTTGAAATGAAAGAAACAAATAAAACTAATATACAATCCTGATGAAAATCAGGATTTTTTTTTGAGTAGATGAGAACAAAAATCGCAATACAAGGCATTAAAGGCTCTTTCCATCATCAGGTGGTGCAGGAATACTTCGGTCAGGATGTTGCCTTAGATGAATGCTTGTCGTTTGAGGAATTGGTAGACAGCTTGTTGTCCGGAAAATCGGATCAAGCAGTTATGGCCATCGAGAATTCTATTGCAGGACCCATTATCCCGAATTATGCCTTGATTGACAAGAATAATTTACACATTGTAGGCGAACATTATTTGGACATTCATCAAAATTTAATGGCTTTGAAAGGCCAAAAAATCGAGGATATTCTTGAAGTGCATTCCCATCCGATGGCGTTGTTGCAATGTATGGAATTCTTGAAAAAATATCCAAATATTAAAATAGTTGAGGATAAAGATACTGCCGAAACAGCTAGGCGAATTCATGAAAATCAATTGAAAGGGATTGCTGCCATTGCTAGTAAAACGGCGGCCATTATGTATGATTTGGAAATTTTGTCTCCTGAAATCCAGACGATAAATAATAATATGACGCGTTTTGTCATTATCAATAAAAAAGAAAATTTTGTTGAGAAAAACGAAATTAACCGCGCTTCCATCAAATTCGAATTGGATCACAAACGGGGAAGTTTAGCGGCAGTTCTCAATGTGATGAGCGATTGCAAGTTGAATTTAACGAAGATTCAATCCTTGCCGAAAATTGAAACGCCTTGGAAATATTCGTTTTTTGTGGACGTTACTTTCGAAAAATATGAAGATTATGCGAAAGCAAAAGCGTTAATGACTATTATGGCGGAATACTTTAAAGTATTAGGCGAATATAAAAATACAAAACCATGATTAATACGGCGAAACGTCTGGATACAATTGAAGAATACTATTTCTCCTCAAAACTCAGAGAAGTAAGGCAACTGGTTTCTGAAGGGAAACCCATTATCAATATGGGAATTGGAAGTCCGGATTTGAAGCCTTCCCAAGCAGTTATTGACGCAGTGGTTTTGGCAATGCAGGATGAAAATGCGCACCAATATCAGAGTTACCAAGGATTGCCGGATTTGAGAAAAGGAATGGCCGATTTCTATCAAAATAATTTCGGAGTTGCCCTAAATTCGAATACGGAAATTTTGCCTTTGATGGGCTCCAAAGAAGGAATTATGCATATTTCACTAGCTTTTTTGAATGAAGGCGATGAAGTTTTGATTCCGAATCCAGGATATCCAACGTATACTTCGGTCACGAATTTAGTAGGAGCCGTTCCGGTTTATTACGATTTGAAAGAATCGAATAACTGGGAACCCGATTTTGAGGCTTTGGAAAAATTGGATTTATCGAAAGTCAAGATCATGTGGATTGGTTATCCACACATGCCCACAGGTGCGAGAGGAAGTTTGGAATTGTTCGAAAAGTTAGTGGCTTTTGCCCAAAAAAATAACATGTTGCTAGTCAATGATAATCCGTATAGTTTTGTCTTGAATGACAATCCGATGAGCTTGTTGCAGGTTGATGGCGCAAAAGAAGTAGCGTTAGAACTGAATTCCTTATCCAAAACCTTCAACATGGCGGGTTGGCGAGTAGGAATGGTTTTAGGAAATGCGGCTTGTATTGATGCAGTTTTGAAAGTAAAAAGTAATATGGACAGTGGAATGTTTTTCGGAATCCAAAAAGGCGCGATTGAAGCCTTGAAAAGCGACAATGCTTGGTTCGATTCGATGAATGCCGTTTATGAGAAAAGAAGAGTATTAACAGAACAATTGGCCGAGAAACTAGGTTGTAAAGTATACAAAGAAGGGGTTGGATTGTTTGTTTGGGCAAAATTGCCAGACGGAATCACATCGGCGGAAAAGTTTATCGATTCTATATTATACGAAAAATCGATTTTCATAACGCCAGGGACAATATTTGGGTCTAATGGAGAAGGGTATATTCGGTTTGCATTGTGTGTAAAAGAGGAAAAAGTGCAAGAAGCGATATCGAGAATTACGAATTAAAAATTATGAATTACGAATTTGGGGGTAATGTTTACTTTCGACTTTATAACTTTAAGACTTTATGACTAATGTTTACGTAGTAGGAATAGGATTAATTGGTGGTTCGATGGTATTGGACATCAAATCACTGCATCCGGAAGCGACTATTTATGGAATCGACAATAACGAAAGTCATTTGGCGGAAGCCATTGCTTTGGGTGTGGTTGATGCCGGGGCAACTTTTGAAGATTTAATGGAT
>CANHNG010000043.1 GCA_947461915.1 Flavobacteriaceae bacterium | reverse complement strand
TTATATTAGGAAAAGGTAATTACAATAAAACTTCAGGATTAGCTAATATTGAAGGTATTGCTACTTCAGCAGATACACAATTCGGTGGTGGTACTTCTCCTGATGATGCTGATAACTCAGGTTCTTTACAATATGTAAGAATTGAGTTCCCAGGATATGAATTAGCTACTGATAAAGAAATTAACGGTTTAACTTTGGGAGCTGTTGGTAGCGGAACAACTATTGATTACGTTCAGGTTTCTTATTCTAAAGATGATGCTTTCGAATGGTTTGGTGGAGCAGTTAACTGTAAACACTTAGTTGCACTTGCTACTTTAGATGATGATTTAGATACTGATAATGGATTCAGTGGAAATGTTCAATTTTGTTTAGTAGTTAGAGATCCAAACAGAGCAGATAAAAGTTTATCTGAGGCATTTGAATCTGACAATAATGACTCTACACAAGTTGTAAGTAAAGATGGTGGTATTGGGACTCCAAAAACCTCAGCTACTTTTTCTAACTGTACTTTAATAGGACCAAAATATAGAGCTACTTTACCTAATGGTCTTGCAGTAAATAGTTTTCATAAAGGTGGTGCTCACATCAGAAGAAATACTGAGCTTAAGATTTTGAACTCTGTATTTATGGATTTCAAAGAAGGACTTCATTTAGACGGTTCCGCTTTATTGACAGAAGCTAATGCTACTGCAAATAGATTACAATTTAGCAATAACATCTTAGCGGGTATGACTACTAATTATGTGTTGAACGCTAATAGTACTTTTGACATTGCTACTTGGGCATCTACAAATAATAATACCACTCAAGCTTCAAGCGCAGGTTTGTTAACCAAAGCGTATGATACTACTTCAGGTATAATTTACACTGGTTTAGATTACAGACCAGCAACTGGTTCTGCCTTATTATCTGGTGCTAGCTTTACTGATTTTAGTTCTTTAGTTACTATTGCTACTCCAGCGGTATCTAATGTGGCTTACGATAGAGGCGCAATTGCAGTGGCATTAACGGCTACTACAACGGATAGTGCTGCTACATTAAAATGGTATACTGTGGCAACAGAAGGAACTGCAGCTACTACAGCTCCAACTCCTGCTACTTCAGTAATAGGTACAACTACTTACTATGTTTCTCAAACTATAGGTGGAATTGAAAGCGCAAGAGCTTCTATTGTGGTTACCGTAAACGCTATTCCATTACCAGCTCCAGTAATTGCTAACAAAACATTTTGTAAAGGTGATGTTTCAACATTTGATTCAGCGTATGCTGCTTTCGGAACTACTTTGAAATATTTCACTACTGCAACGGGTGCAACTGCTATGACTGGTGCTGCTTTAACGCCATCAACTTCTACTGCAGGAACCAAAACATATTGGGTTTTACAAACTGATGGATCAACAAACTCTCCAAGAAGCACATTTACAGTTACAAACCTTGCTTTACCAGCTACACCAACTGCTTTAAAACTGTATAATAAGAATGTGAATTATGCAACTCCAGATACTGCCATTACAGCAGTAGGATTATATGTAGGAGCTGACGTAAACTTAGAATTAACAGCTACGGCTGGTACTGATGCCAATACTTATTTATGGACACTTCCAGAAGGAGTTACTACAAACGGTGGTACTACTACAGGTACTTTCCAGACTTCATTAAACAAAATCAATGTTCAGTTTAGCGCTTCTACCGCTACTACATCTTTAGTCGTATCCGTTAAAGCTGTAAATATTAATGGTTGTAATTCAGTTGCTAAAACCCTTTCTTTAACAAGAGCTTCTTCTGTTGCTCCTGCTAATTTAAAAATGAATAACGGTTTAAATACTACTGCTATTACTACTTTCGCTAAATACATGGGTACACATACCGTTTTAAGATTAACTGCCGCTGTATCTGCGACTGCTACTTCTTATGTTTGGGATTTACCAACAGGGGTAACTAGAGTAACTGGTCTTAATGATTTAACAGGTCTTCCTAGCTTAGAAACTACCGGTAATGAAATCTTTGTTACTCTTAAAGGAGTGGATAACTTGAATACTTTTAATTATTCAACTACTGCTGGTGTATCAACAAATGTATTGAGAATAGGGGTTTATGGTAAAAATGGTACAGGTCTTTCTTCAAAAGCTAATGCGGCTCTTGCAAATCCTGCAACTACTTCTACGGCTACATTACTTACTCTTACCGCTGTTAAGCCTGCTGCACCATCATCTTTAAAAATGTATGATCTTGCTGTTAGTGCAACTGCTGCTGTAACAGGCATCACAAAATACGTTAATACTGATACAGAGTTAAAATTAGAAGCAAAAGCATCTGCTTTAGCAAGTTCTTACACTTGGGTTTTATCAGAAGGAGTTAACGTTACTAATAACTCTGCTGAGGCAGTTTTTGGATCGCCAAACACGTACACTAGTACTTCAAATGCGATTACCATTAATTTCAACAATGTTCCTCTTGAAGGTGCTTTTAGTTTAGTTTTAGGGGTGAAAGCCGCAAATGGTGTTGGTGAATCTGTATCAACTAACGCAGCACCTAATGCTTCAAGAACGGACAAATTGTTAACACTTACTGCTGTTCTTCCAACTGTTCCAGGTGCTGTTACGGGTTCACTTAAAATTTGTGCTACAACTGCCTCTAGTGTTACCTATACGATTGCTGCTCTAGCTGCTAACGCACTTGATTATTTTATAGATGTTCCTGAAGGATGTACGATCACTGCGTTGAACAAAGATGGAATTGTTTATACTACTTCTGGTTCTATTGCTTATTTTGGGGCTACGCCAGCTGTTGCTAGCGCAAGCTTTACAGTTAACTATCCTGCTGGATTCGTAGTTACAACAGCAAATCCTAAACAGATCATTATTAAGTCTGCTAACTACGTGGGAATTAGTGCAACAAATAAAGTTCTGACATTGACCAATACGGGTGCAGTTTGTGGCGGAAGAATCGCACAGGAAGCAGCTACTGCTACTGAAGCATTCAATGTAGTGGCGTATCCAAACCCATCTTCATCTGAGTTCACTATTGCAACTTCTGCAGAAGGAGCAATCAATGCAAAAGTGTATGATATGCAAGGTCGTTTGGTTGAAAACGCTAACACAACTAAAGTGGGTTCAAGTTTAGCTCCAGGTATTTACAATGTTATTGTAAGCCAAGGTGCTAACACTAAATCAGTTCGTGTGATTAAAAAATAATCGTATCATAGATACTCTTATTAAATAGAGAAAGGCTGTCCGAAAGGACAGCCTTTTTTTATGGAGTAAACTCATAAATTGGTTGGTCGCAGATTCGCAGATTGTATCAAATCTATTTTGATACAATCTGCGGATTTTCGGTTTATTTTTGTTTCGCCTATAGTTTATAACAAAAATGCTTGTAAAACATTTCAAAATAAAAGGCTATTTGTCACTCCGTAGGAGTCTCAACGCACGAGAGTATGGACGCTTAGGTGCTTACAGCATAAACTTGACAAACGGGGTCATTAAATGGTATTTAAATATAATTATGTCTGGTATTAATTCACAATTCAGGTTTAAATTTATATTTTAGCTTTCTTATTATATTCGCTCTATGCAAATTCTTTCCGAAGCCGCGGCGTATACCCTGCGATTTATCAATCAAACGCATCGCTCTGTTTTTCTTACCGGAAAAGCAGGAACAGGAAAAACCACGCTTTTGCGGGAAATTATTCAAACCACGCACAAGAATACCGTTGTGGTGGCACCCACAGGAATTGCAGCCTTAAATGCGGGTGGCGTTACCATCCACTCCATGTTTCAGTTGCCTTTCGGCGGATTTATTCCCGATAATTCCTCACCCCATTTTTCGGAGAGCACCAAATTTGAAACCAAAGCCACCTTGCGCAGGCACTTCAAAATGGGTGGTTTGAAGAAATCGGTTATCCGTAACATGGAATTGCTCATCATTGACGAAGTCAGTATGCTCCGCGCCGATTTACTGGACGCCATGGATTTTATGATGCAATCCGTTCGTAAAAAAAGTAGTCCTTTTGGTGGCGTTCAGGTTTTGTTTATTGGCGACTTGTTGCAATTGCCCCCCGTAATTCGGGATGAGGAGTGGCGCACTTTAAAAACGTATTACAAAGGGAAATTCTTTTTTCATTCGCATGTCGTGCAGCAAAATCCGCCTTTGTATATCGAATTGTCCAAGATTTTTCGTCAAACCGACGACACTTTTATTTCGATTTTGAACAATCTTCGGAACAACCAAATTTCTTCGGCAGACATTCAAACGTTAAATCAATATGTACAACCTGATTTCGATTTAAAAGCCAATAAAGGCTATATTACTTTGACCACGCACAATGCCAAGGCCGATGCCACGAATGCGAAGGCATTGGTAGATTTGGACGGAAAATTAGTTACCTATAAACCCGAAATTGTCGATGACTTTCCGGACAAAATATATCCTGTCGAGGAACATTTAAAACTGAAAGTGGGCGCACAAGTGATGTTTGTGAAAAACGATCCGTCCTTTGAAAAGAATTATTTCAACGGAAAAATGGGTTTTATCAAATCGCTTTCGAGCCAAGAAATCCTCGTTCATTTTCCCGAGGAAAACAAAACCATAGAAGTTGAAAAATACGAATGGCAAAACATTCGCTATAAAGTGGATGAAAACACGAAAGAAATCGAAGAAGAAGTGTTGGGGACTTTTGTCCATTATCCCATAAAATTGGCTTGGGCAATCACGGTTCATAAAAGCCAAGGTCTCACTTTTGACAAAGCGGCGCTCGATGTTTCGCAAGTTTTCCTTCCCGGACAAGCTTATGTCGCTTTATCGCGTTTGCGCTCGTTAAACGGCTTGATTTTGCTTTCTCCGCTACAGATGAACTGGATTTCTAACGATCAGGATGTGATGGATTATTCCCTTAATAAAGCAACCGAAGAATTTTTGGAGAATTCGTTGCAAATAGAAACCAGAAACTTTATTTATAATTTTCTGCATACTAGTTTCGATTGGAGTGATTTGGCTCAAGAATGGCGCAATCATAAATTTAGCTACGACGAAAAAGGGGACACTTCAGCCAAATCAAAACACGCCGTTTGGGCCCGAAAACAAACCGAAGAACTCGAATCACTTTTGGAACCCTCCAAAAAATTTATCTTGCAACTCAATAAGCTTTTTAGTCAAGAAATAATCGATTTGAATCATGTTTCAGATAGAATACAAGCGGCATACAATTATTTTATAATCCCAATGGACAACTTAGTTTTCGAAATCCTTTGGAAAATCGAAGAAGTGAAACGCCTCAAAAAGGCGAAAGCTTTTTACGACGAATTAGTGGTACTGGAAGAGTTACAAATCAAAGCGGTTTTGCGATTAATGAAAGCTAAATTGTTAATTGAAACGGTGGTTCAAGGAGATACCATCTCCAAAGAAAAACTCACTTCGGAAGAAATAAAATACTATAAAGTCAATAAGTTAAAAATCATTCAAGAAGAATTCAAGAATGTAAATGTAACTTTAATCGAGGACGAAGCTGACTTGGAAAGATATACTTCAAAGAAAAAAGCCGCAAAAGAATCTAAGAAATCGACCGTTCAGGAAACCTACGAATTGTGGTTAGAAAAGAACTCAATTAAAGAGATTGCGGCCATTAGAAAATTTACGCCAGAAACCATTTTAGGACATTTAACTAAATTAATTATTACCCAAACAATAAAGATTCACGATATTTTGCCTGAAGATAAAATCCTAGAACTTACGGAAGCATTTAAAGGCTATAAAGAAGAATCCGTTTCGCCTTTAAAGGAAAAATATGGAGATAAATTCACTTGGGAAGAACTGAGAATGTTCAAGGCGAGCTTGAGTCTATAATGCGGAACAGAAACACTTTTTCGCACAATGTATTTTATAGTGATTCAATCAGCATCCAAGTACCAGGATTTTGGATTTTTGTTTATTTTCGGTACATGTAGCCCTTTATCATTCGCCATGAGACATATGGCAAACATCGGTGAACTTCCATCCTTTTCAGTTAAGAAAGAAAATGATTATTTTAAATGAGAATAAATATAAGCTTCTAAAGCCTTTAATTCCTCGTCAGAAAAAGTCTTTGTTAATTCCAAATTAACTTTCATAACCTCATATTGCGATGGATCTACAAGGGGTTTAGCCTCTCCTTTAAGAAAGGAAATCATATCTCCATTTTTGTCTTTGTAGATTTTGGCAATTTCATAAACACTTGGACCAACTAGTTTTTCATTTGGTTTATGACAGGCAATACAAGCTCCTTTTCCTTCAAAAATTTCAGTTCCTAAATCTTCGGGTTTTTGAACTTCAGTAGTTTTTTCGGGTTTACCAATAAATCCTGAATTTTCTTTTTTACATGATAAAAGACTGAAGGAAATGACCGCTAAATAAAGTAAGGTTCTCATGATTTATTTTTTCAAAAGTATGGCGGCTTCTTTGGCAAAATAAGTCGAAATTAAACTGGCTCCCGCTCTTTTGATGCACATTAATTGTTCCATCATAATTTTGTCATGATCTAGCCAACCTCTTTCGGCTGCCGCTTTTATCATGGCATATTCTCCCGAAACCTGAAAAACGGTTACGGGAACATTCACTGCATTTTTAACTTCGCGAACGATATCGAGATAGGCAATTCCTGGTTTTACCATAACCATATCGGCTCCTTCTTCAACATCCATTAAAGCTTCTTTGATGGCTTCGATGCGATTGGCATAATCCATTTGATAGGTTTTTTTGTCTTTTGGCACTTCGACAGGCTCAGTATGAGGCATAGTGTCTTTTGGCGCACTGTCTAAAGCATCGCGAAAAGGGCCGTAAAATGCCGAAGCATATTTGGCCGAATAACTCATAATGCCCACATTTTGAAATCCTGCAGCGTCCAACCCTTGACGCAAACGCAAGACACGACCATCCATCATATCACTTGGCGCAACAAAATCGGCTCCAGCCTGAGCGTGAGAAACAGCCATTTTTACCAAAGCTTCGTTGGTTGAATCATTTTCGACATCGCCATTAGTAATAATTCCATCATGACCATAAATAGAATACGGATCAAGCGCCACATCGGGCATGACAATCATTTCTGGACAAGCCGCTTTAATGGCCTTGATGGCGCGTTGCATCAATCCATTGGTATTCCAAGCTTCTTTTCCGGTATTGTCCTTTAAGGATTCGTCCACTTTTACGTAAATATTTACTGCGCGAATTCCCAGAGCGAACAATTCTTTGACTTCTTCCACGGTTAAATCGATCGAACGACGAAAAATCCCTGGCATGGAAGGGATTTCTACTTTGTAATTTTCACCTTCAGCGATGAACATTGGAAACATAAAATCGGATGGACTTAATGTTGTTTCGCGAACTAAACTTCGTAGTGATTCGTTTTGGCGTAATCTTCTACCTCTTTGTAATGGAAACATATATTTAGGTTTTTTTAGCTCCATAGGAGCATAATATTTATAGCAACTAATATTCGATTTATTTTGAACCCCGAAGGGGTGACATATTTATTTTAATTCTTCAAAAACATATTCGTCTTTGTAATCTATTTCAAATGCTTTTAAAAATCCGATATATTCTTCTTTAAATGTTTTTGTTTGATGATGTTCTTCTTGATGTTGAATATAATTGATAACATTTGCCAAATGTGAATGACTGTATGTGAATGCTCCAAAGCCATTTTGCCATTCAAATTTACCATTTATCCATCTTTTCTCATTGATGAATCGAGAAGAATTGGCTTTTATGTCTCTTACCAAATCTGACAATGCTTTGTTGGGTTTTATTCCGATTAAAATATGAATATGGTCAGGCATTCCGTTAATGGCAATTAATTTTTGGTCTTCGTTTGCAACAATCCCGGTTATATATTTATACAATTCGTCTTTCCATTTGTTGGAAATCAAATTTTGTCTTCCTTTGACAGCAAAAACAATTTGGACATATAATTGAGAATAGGTATTTGCCATTATAAATATATCGCACCGCTGGTGCTCTTTTAAAAATTATTGAATATTTGCTATAAATATTGCGCTCCTACGGAGCTTTTCTTAAACCAAAAATGTAACTATTCTAAAATCTCCAAGTACCATTTTATACTTCTATAAAAAATAATTAAAAAACCCAATCTATTGGATTCTCTAATACTTCTATTAATTTTTCTTCTTCGCTTCCTTTTTCTGGATGATGGTCATAAACCCACTGAACGTGAGGCGGCAAACTCATCAAGATACTTTCGATTCTGCCGTTAGTTTTTAAACCAAACAACGTGCCTTTGTCGTGAACCAAATTGAACTCGACATAACGACCGCGACGGATTTCTTGCCAAGTTCTATTCGCATCCGAATAGGGTAAATTTTTTCTTTTTTCGACAATAGGAACATACGCTTCCAGAAAACTGTTGCCGACTTGAGTCACAAAGTCAAACCAATTTTCCATTGACATTGCATCGGTTGCTTTGCAATAATCGAAAAACAATCCGCCAATTCCGCGGGCCTCATTGCGATGTGTATTCCAAAAATACCCATCACATTGTTTTTTAAATTTTGGATAAAAATCAGGGTTGTGTTTGTCGCAAGCAGTTTTACAGGTTTGATGAAAATGTTTTGCGTCTTCCTCAAACAAATAATAAGGCGTTAAATCTTGTCCACCGCCAAACCATTGCTGAATCACCGTTCCATTATTATCGTACATTTCAAAATAGCGCCAATTAGCGTGAACCGTTGGCACCATTGGACTTTTTGGATGCAAAACCAAACTCAATCCGCAAGCAAAAAAATCGGCTTCGCCTACGTTGAACAATTTTTGCATACTGTCCGGCAATATCCCATGCACCGCCGAAATATTGACACCCCCTTTTTCAAAAACAACTCCGTTCTCTATCACCCGCGTTCTTCCGCCCCCGCCTTCAGATCGTTCCCAAATATCCTCACGGAATTTG
This sequence comes from Flavobacteriaceae bacterium, assembly GCA_947461915.1. GTDB lineage: Bacteria > Bacteroidota > Bacteroidia > Flavobacteriales > Flavobacteriaceae > Flavobacterium. Next base: position 419 of record CANHNG010000043.1, on the reverse strand, counting down.
GTTGTGCCATCAGCATCTTCCAATCCTTTGCAGATTTGGTCTTGGAGGTTTTGTATGTATTGGTAAAATTTATTTTTCATTAGCCTCACCCCCAACCCCTCTCCAAAGGAGAGCAGAGGACTTGTTAAATTATTAATTTTTTTTCATTCAGTTCCATTCCTTTGGGAAGGTTAGGATGGGCTTTTGTATTCCTTCACTGCATCTACAAATGCCTTGGCGTGATCCACAGGAATATTAGGTAAAATTCCATGACCTAGATTAGCGATATATTTGGCTGCCCCGAATTCGTCAATCATTTCATGTACCATTTTCTTAATGACAGGAATTGGCGAAAGCAATCTTGAGGGATCGAAATTTCCTTGTAAAGTGATGTTTCCACCCGACAAATAACGCGCATTTCTAGCCGAACAAGTCCAATC
>CANHNG010000042.1 GCA_947461915.1 Flavobacteriaceae bacterium | reverse complement strand
TCTTTCATTCCCCAGAGGTTGTGTTGGAATTCCCCTTGCGAAATTGGTGACCCTTTGAAAGTAGAATACGGACCTTCTTCTTTAGCTAATTCCATTGAAGCGGTTACGGCTGCAAAGTATAAGGTTTCGAAAATTTCCTGGTTTAATTTTTTGGCTTCATCACCGGTGAAAGGCAAACGCAGCATAATGAAAGCATCGGCAAGACCTTGCACTCCAAGACCAATCGGACGGTGACGCATATTCGAATTTTCGGCTTCTTGAACAGGATAGTAATTTCTGTCGATAACCTTATTCAAGTTTCTAGTCACACGTTTGGTAACGGTAAAAAGCAATTCGTGGTTGAATTGTTTGTTCTCCACAAACATGGGCAACGAAATGGAAGCCAAATTACAAACCGCAATTTCGTCACTTGATGTATATTCCATAATCTCGGTACACAAATTCGATGAGCGAATGGTTCCTAGATTTTTTTGGTTTGATTTTCGGTTTGCTGCATCTTTATACAACATATAAGGTGTTCCGGTTTCGATTTGCGATTCCAGAATTTTCTCCCATAATTCGTGGGCTTTGATGGTTTTTCTTCCTTTACCCGCTTTTTCGTAATCCGTGTACAATTTTTCGAATTCCTCTCCGTGAACGTCATACAAACCTGGACATTCGTTCGGACACATTAGCGTCCAAGGTCCGTCATCTTGTACTCTTTTCATAAACAAATCCGAAGTCCACATCGCAAAGAATAAATCTCTGGCGCGCATTTCTTCTTTTCCGGTATTCTTTTTCAAATCCAAGAATTCAAAAATATCGGCATGCCAAGTTTCAATGTAGATCGCAAAACTTCCTTTACGTTTTCCACCACCTTGATCTACATAACGAGCTGTATCATTAAAAACTCTCAACATCGGTACAATTCCGTTCGAAGTCCCATTGGTTCCACGAATATATGATCCCGTTGCACGAACGTTGTGAATAGAAAGTCCAACACCACCGGCAGATTGCGATATTTTTGCGGTGTTTTTCAAAGTATCATATATACCGTCGATACTGTCGTCTTTCATTGCCAAAAGGAAACAAGAGGACATTTGAGGCTTGGGAGTTCCCGCATTAAATAAGGTTGGCGTAGCGTGGGTAAAGAATTTTTTCGACATCAAGTCATACGTTTCTATAACCGATTTCAAATCGCCTAAGTGAATTCCAACTGAAACACGCATCAACATGTGTTGTGGTCTTTCCACTATTTTTCCGTTGATTTTAAGCAAGTACGAACGTTCCAAAGTTTTGAATCCAAAATAATCGTAATTGAAATCTCTGTTGTATATGATGTGCGAATCCAAAAATTCGGAATTTTCCATAATTACTTTATGTACCTCTTCAGACAACAAGGGAGCTTCCTGTCCATTTCTCGGATTGACATAATGATACATTTCGTTCATTGTTTCCGAGAATGATTTTTTGGTATTGGAATGCAAATTAGAAATGGCAATTCTGGCAGCCAATTGTGCATAATCTGGATGCGCAATGGTCATTGAAGCTGCAGTTTCGGCAGCAAGATTATCTAATTCTGACGTTGAAACTCCATCGTAAAGCCCTTCTATCACTCGCATTGCCACTTTAACGGCATCCACTAAATCATTTAAACCATAACATAGTTTTTTAATCCTATCCGTGATTTTGTCAAACATTACTGGCTCCTTGTGGCCGTCTCTTTTTACTACGTACATAATCTTGTCTGTTTTTTAAAATAGAAAATCCCTTTCCTATTTTGGTGAATTTGTATTACTGTTTTTGGGAAACTAATCCCGGGTATTCATTTGTGCTATTTGCAACGAAGTCACAAAGGCGCAAAGTTCTTTTTGGCTTTGGATTTATAGTAAGATTTTAGTCTCTTATTTTAAATTATCTTCGTGACGCAAAAAATATTAAAAATCAGCGTCAAAGCTAATTTTTTGGGCATCTGAATCAGTGTTCATCACACCAGCTTTTTGATATTCGGCCACTTTCTTTTCGAAGAAATTTGTTTTTCCTTGAAGCGAAATCATATCCATAAAATCAAAAGGGTTTGCTGTATTATATTCTCTTTTGCAACCTAATTCAACCAACAATCTGTCGGTTACAAACTCTAGGTATTGCGTCATCAAAACGGCATTCATTCCAATCAAGCTCACCGGAATCGACTCAGTGATGAATTCTCTTTCGATGTTCAACGCATCGACGATAATTTCCCTGATACGTGCTTTAGACACTTTGTGTTTTAAATGGTGATTGTGTAAATGCACGGCAAAATCACAGTGAACGCCTTCATCACGAGAAATCAATTCATTGGAGAATGTCAAACCAGGCATCAATCCGCGTTTTTTCAACCAAAAAATAGAGCAAAAACTACCTGAGAAGAAAATTCCCTCCACGGCTGCAAAAGCGATTAATCTTTCAGCAAAAGAATCTGATTCTATCCATTTCAAAGCCCACTCCGCTTTTTTCTTGATGGCAGGAAAAACATCTATTGCAGTAAATAATTGCGTTTTTTCGGCTTCATCCTTTACATAAGTATCAATCAAAAGCGAATAGGTTTCGCTATGGATGTTTTCCATCATAATTTGGAAACCATAGAAGAATTTTGCTTCCGCATATTGAACTTCATTCACAAAATTTTCAGCAAGATTCTCGTTTACTATTCCGTCAGAAGCAGCAAAAAAAGCAAGGATGTGTTTTACAAAATACCTTTCGTCATCACTTAATTTGTTGTTCCAATCGTTCAAGTCCTGGGATAAATCTATTTCCTCGGCTGTCCAGAAACTAGCTTCCATTTTTTTGTAAAACTCCCAAATATCTTGGTGTTTGATAGGGAAAATTACGAAACGACTCTTATTTTCTTGTAGGATTGGTTCAACTTGTGACATTGCTATTTTTTGTTTTTTTGAGATTTTAACGAAATATTATGTTTTCGACGACTACAAAGATTGTGATTTCTTACGGTTTTAAAAAGTCAAACTTATTCACAATCGGGCATAGTTTTTAACAAATGTAAGGAATTAAAATAGCACACATATAAATATTAAATTATTATATGTCAGTGATTTAAAAACAACAACATATCACAAGGTACTGTAAAATATGGGGTTTAAAAAAATCGGGGATGATTAAAATATAATTTTAAAAAAATTATTTTTTCAAGTCTTGGTACACTTTTTCAAGTTCTAAATACCAATCTTCGCCAAATCTACGAATGAGTGCTTCTTTGACAAATTTATAAACTGGCACTTCGAGTTCCTTGCCCAAAGAACAGGCATCATCACAAATTTCCCACTTGTCATAATTGACAGCGGCAAATTCTGTAAAATCTTTAACACGAATGGGATACAAATGGCAGGAAACCGGTTTTTTCCAGTCCACTACTCCTTGATTATAAGCTTGTTCGATGCCGCAGAGTGCAGTTTTTCCGTCAAAGATGACGTAAGCACAATCTTTATTATCAATTAATGGCGTTTCAAGATCTCCATCGGTGCCTTTGGCCCAAGTTCCTTGCGCTTCAATGGCAGCAATACCTTCTTTGCGAAGAAATGGTTTTACTTTTGGATAAATATCTTCCAAAATTTTGGTTTCAGCTTCACTCAATGGTGCACCAGCATCGCCATCGACACAACATGCGCCTTTGCAAGCTGATAAATTACAAACAAATTCTTTTTCGAGAATATCTTCGGAGACAATGGTTTTTCCAAGTTGAAACATTTTGCAAAGATACTTTGCAAATCTGAATTTCGAATGTTAAATTTTGAATATCTTGAACCTTTTAAACAATGGATAAATTCTGTTTTTTCATTGGATTAAAAAAAACAAAACAATCACTATCAATGGTTTAATCAATTTATTATACTTAAAAATATTATTAATTTAATTTTTAAACTGTAAAATTGAATACTTTTGCTCCCTAAACGAAACCAAATTATGGAAATCAATTTTAAAGAGATAGTCACCGTGGGTATGGTTCTTTTTGCCGTAATTGATATTGTCGGAACGATTCCTGTCGTGGTAGATTTGAGGGCAAAACATGGTCATATCGAATCCGAAAAAGCTTCGTTAGTGGCTGGTATTATTATGATTGTCTTTCTTTTTATAGGGGAGGAATTCTTAAATCTCATAGGAATTGATGTTCATTCATTCGCCGTGGCAGGTTCATTTGTATTGTTCTTTTTGGCTTTGGAAATGATCTTAGGCATCCGTTTGTACCGTGACGAAGCCATAGGTTCCGCATCAGTGGTCCCTCTTGCTTTTCCTTTAATCGCGGGAGCCGGAACAATGACCACGCTATTATCCCTAAAAGCGGAATTCCAAACCATAAATATCATTGCTGCTATAATTTTAAATATTATTTTGGTTTATGTCGTTCTGAAACTATCGGCCAAAATAGAAAAAATATTGGGCGAGAATGGATTGGGGGTTATTCGCAAGACTTTCGGCGTGGTACTTTTGGCCATTGCTGTTAAATTATTCGCCGCTAATGTTAAAGGTTTGTTCGTGTAAAATAAATTTTTATAAATTTACCCCATAACGTTTATATAAGAACAATCTTTCTTTTTTAGAAAGGAATATTTGAAAGTAAAAGTTGTCCTGAAATCTTTCTTTTTTTATTTTAAAAAACTATATTATGAAAATCTTTACTAATGTTTTGGTGTCTTTGGCATTAGGGTTAATTCTTTTTAATATTAGCCTACTTGATTTCAAACACCCTCTTGAAGGAAGCAGCATGATCGCTTTCATTGGAATTGCTGCTTCACTTTGTGCCGTTTTGATTCTTTTAATTTTTAAAATGTCAAAGAAAATTGAAGAAAAAATGAATGATAAATTTTAATGGTGTTTGATGTTTTACTAATTGGCGGCGGCGTTTCAGGAATGTCATGCGCCCTTGTTTTGGGTTCTGCAAAAAATAAACCTTTTGTCATCGATAAAAAAATAGGAATCATTGTGCACCAAAAAACATCTTCACTTCAAGAAGCTATAATTAATAATGCCTACGGAATTGCTTCCAATACATTTGGGACTGATTTGTTATCGGAAAGCACCCAAAACCTATCCCATACCTATCCTCACATCACTCAAATTCCCGATGAGAAAGTTCTAGAAATCAGTGGCGAATTCCCAGAATTTATTGTTATCACAAATAAAAACAAGTATAAATCCAAAATTATTGTTGTGGGAATTGGAGCCGCAAATACCTTTGCGATTGAAGGATTAATGAATTTCCTAGAACCTCACAAAAAATCACTTCCCGAAAAGCAAAGAATACAGTTAAAAAACAATGATCATTTAGTTTCAGAAGGCATTTATGTAACTGGAACTTTGGCAGGCTGGAGAAGTCAAGTAGCAATTGCTGCAGGAAGCGGTGCCGCCGTGGCAACCGACATTCTTACTTTATGGAATGGTGGTATTCAAACACACGCTCACGATAGCATCAGAAAGTAGCATATCTGCCAATCGAATTAGGAAGACCCTATTTAATTACGGCATCGAATGCCTAGACAAAACCTTCTTAATCATCCTATCGTCTTTCAATACAATCTCATAATATTTGCCTTCATCAAATAACTGCCGGGCAAATTCTGCTGCTATGTGCCTTTTTATCAATGACTTGTTTTTGTGAAGTTCCAAATCCAATCCATTCTTGAAAAGGTATTTTTGGAACGAATTGAAATACAAATCAGTTTTATCTATTTTAGACATGCATTTTTCAAACGATATTCCTTTAAAAACGTTTCGTTCACGGTCCAATTGCTCAAATACAAATTGGCCCAAAACACCGGATTGCAATAAATAAGTCGTGTTTTCGTCGCCTTGTTCCATTTCGAGCGGAACAAAAACATCAGGGACAATTCCGCCTCCACCGTATACAATTTTGCCTTTTGGTGTTTTAAATTTTGGGGTTTTTGGAGTTTTTATACTGTCTTTATGATACAATTCTCCATTTTGAAAGCGCGATTCTGACTCCTTAAAATAAGCCTCATTCCCTTTTAAATAGGGCTTTTGTATCGAGCGTCCCGTAGGAGTATAATATCTAGCAACCGTTAATCGCACTGCAGATCCATCATCAAAATCCATTTCGCGTTGCACCAGTCCTTTCCCAAAAGAACGACGGCCAATAATAATTCCCCTGTCGTTATCTTGAATAGCTCCCGCCAGAATTTCACTAGCCGAGGCACTGTTTTCATTGATCAAAACAACAATTTTTCCGCTTTCGAAACTTCCGCTTTTAGTGGCAAAAGTTTTTTCTATGGTTCCTTTTTTGTTTTTTGTAAAAACAATGAGTTGCTTGTCTTTCAACAATTCGTCTGCAACGGCAATTGCTTGTTCCATATAACCGCCACCGTTGTCCCGAAGATCGATAACCAAGGAGTTTGCGCCTTTTTGCTTCAATTCGTCCAATCCAGTTTTGAACTCGTCATAAGTGGTTTCGGCAAATCGATTTATTTTTATGTAGCCGGTAGTTGCGTCCAAGAGCTGTGCAACGTCTACTGTTTTTATGGGAATAACACCCCGCTTTATTTTGAATTTAATTTTCTTGTGTACTGATTTTCTGTAAACCGTGACTTCAATTATAGAGCCTTTTTTACCCTTTAGTTTTGCAAACAAACTGTCATTTGGTAATTTACGTCCAAATAACTTTGTTTTGTCGGCATACAGAATTCGGTCACCCGCTTGTAATCCCGCGCGTTCTGAAGGACCATTTTCGACTGTTTTTATTATCGCCACAGAATCTTTATACATATAAAAATTAACCCCTATTCCCACGAAATCACCTTTCATGCTTTCAGCAACTTCAGCCTGCTCACTTGACGGAACATAAACCGAATGCGGGTCAAGTTGCGCCAAGATCTTGTCAAGGGTAAGATTTACGATAGAATCAGAGTTTACTTCATCTACATATTCGTTATCGATAAAATCGATGAGTTTATCCAATTTGTTTTTGGCGTTGTTTCTGACTAAAAAATGGGGTTGATTCGTGTAATTCAATTCTCCTCCAAGAACCACGCCAAGGGCAAGAGCACCAAAAATAAGTATAGGATAATACTTGGAATCCATTTTCATCTATTCTAAAACTTCAATCTGTTCAACGACGACACCTGCTTTTACAAGAAAATCCACGCCAGAAGTATCCTTATACCCTGTTTGATAAACCACTCTTTTTATTCCGGATTGATGTATCAATTTACTGCATTCCTTGCATGGCGAAAGGGTTATGTATAGCGTAGCGCCTTCACAGGTTTGTGTCGATCGTGCCACTTTTAGAATTGCGTTTGCTTCGGCGTGGAGCACATACCAATTAGTCAAACCTTCATTGTCTTCACAACAATTCTCAAAACCGGAGGGCGTTCCATTGTATCCATCGGAGATAATCATTCTATCCCGAACGATTATGGCTCCCACTTGTTTGCGTTTGCAGTAAGACAAAAGGCTCCATTCTTTGGCAATTCGAAGATAGGCCTTGTCGTATTTATTTAATTTTTTCTTTTCCATTTTATTTTTATCTACTCCAAATTTCGTTTTCTATAATCATTGGCAAAACTACGCCAATTACAAAAGACGACATCACTAAAATCCAATCTCGTTTTGAAAATCGGAAGATTGTTTGAACACTATACGAAAGTAGTAATATAACAAAGACTACAATTACTTGAGAAGACACAATTCCCAATGCAAACTCTAAAATTGGCAGTACTTTAGATTTTGGGGAGCCCCCAAGAATTGATTTGAAATAACCAGAAAAACCGAGTCCGTGTAGGATTCCAAAAAATAAAGTGATAAAGCCAACCAGGTTAACACTTGCGAGTTTCGACGATTTTCCAGCATTAAAAATATTGAAAAAAGCCACCAAAAGAATGGTTGTCGGAATTAAAAATTCAAACAAATCGCCTTTTATGATAATCACCCCATAAACGGAAAGCAGTAAAGCCATGGTATGACCAGCGGTGAAAATGGAAATCAAAAGCAGTAATCTTTTCCAATCTTTGAATGCATATGGAGCTGTTAATGCAATTAGAAACAAGATGTGGATGCAAGCAAATAAGTTGAGAATATGCCGCAACCCTTTTTCAAAATAAATCCAAAATTCTGACATAGCGAATCGTTTTAAAGATTAGGGGAGTTCAAACTTACAATTTATTTTGAAAACAGGCAGAAATGATACTAATAAATACACTTTTTGTGTCATTAATTTTATTAAAATAAATCAAAAAAAGTAAGATTATATTTCATTAAAATTGAATTTAATAGTATCTTTATATGACTATTTAAAACTTAAAACCATGTCAATTTCAGATTTATTCGATAGCGAATTCAAACAAAGAAATAAAGGGCATTTTTCTGCAATTGTCCGGGTGGCAGTTGCTGACGGAAAGGTTGCTCCTGAAGAAAAATCCTTTTTGGATAGACTGGCACGAAATCTTGATATCTCAGAAATGGAATATGAAGAAATTTTAGAAAATCCATTAAAATACCCCATCAATCCACCCTATTTGCGCACCGAAAGAGTAGAGCGCTTGTACGATTTGGCCAGAATGGTTCATATAGACCACCATTTAGGGGACAAGCAAGATTCATTGTTGAGAAGGTTAGGATTGGCTCTCGGTTTTACTCCGGAAAACGTAAATTATATTGTTGACAAAGCACTTTCATTAGTAGATAAAAAAGTAGATATCGACACTTTTATTTACGAAATGGAGCACATGAATAAATAATAAAAAGAGCTTCCAATGGAAGCTCTTTTTAGTTCTAGTATTTGCTCAGTTTAGCCAATCGCATAAAATCTTCCGCTTTTTCGACCATATTATGACTGCCGCAAAAGAAAGGAACTCTTTCGTGTAATTCAGTAGGTAAAATTTCCATGATTCGAGCAAATCCATCCGAAGCTTTCCCTCCGGCTTGTTCTACAATAAAAGCCATTGGATTGCATTCATAAAGCAGTCGCAATTTCCCTTTTGGAGATTTTGTGCTTGTTGGATAAAGATAAATCCCACCTTTGATCATATTACGGTGAATATCCGAAACCAAACTTCCTATATAACGTGAAGTATAAGGTCTGTCTTCTTCTTCAAATTGACAATATTTAATGTAATCCTTAACCCCTTGTGGAAAATGAACATAATTTCCTTCGTTTATGGAATAAATATTTCCGTCTAAAGGGAATTTCATATTGGGATGCGACAGATAAAATGTCCCAATTGCAGGGTTTAAGGTAAACCCGTTCACACCATGTCCTGTAGTGTAAACTAGCATGGTCGATGTGCCATAAATCACATATCCTGCCGCAACTTGATTGATTCCGGGTTGCAAAAAATCCTCAAGAGTAACTGGAGTGCCAATGGGTGTAATCCTCCTATAAACAGAAAAAATCGTTCC
>CANHNG010000041.1 GCA_947461915.1 Flavobacteriaceae bacterium | reverse complement strand
TTATGAATACAATAATGATTTATGTGCCAATTATAATGGCACTCATCGGACTCGCTTTTATGGCCTTCAAAAGAGCTTGGGTTCTAAAACAAGACGCTGGAGACGGCAAGATGGCAGCAATTTCAGAATACATCTATGAAGGCGCATTGGCCTTCCTCAAAGCAGAATATAGGCTATTGGCCATTTTCGTTGTTTTTGCAAGTTTTGCATTAGCTGGAATTACTTTTTTACCAGGTGTTAAAACACATTTATTAATAGTTATTGCCTTTATTTTTGGAGCTTTCTTTTCGGCTTTAGCAGGAAATATGGGGATGAAAATCGCTACTAAAACGAATGTAAGAACTACTCAAGCTGCTCGAACCAGTTTGCCACAAGCCTTAAAAGTTTCTTTTGGCGGCGGAACAGTAATGGGATTAGGCGTTGCTGGATTAGCCGTTCTTGGTTTGACAGGTTTCTTTATTATATTATTTCAAAAATTCATGGGCGGTGTATGGACTTCAACTGAAGACATGACCGTAGTTCTTGAGACCCTTGCGGGATTCTCTCTTGGTGCTGAATCTATTGCTTTGTTTGCCCGTGTTGGTGGTGGTATTTATACTAAAGCGGCCGATGTTGGAGCTGACTTAGTAGGTAAAGTAGAAGCGGGTATTCCGGAAGATGATCCACGAAACCCTGCTACAATTGCCGATAACGTGGGGGACAACGTAGGTGATGTTGCTGGAATGGGCGCCGATTTATTTGGTTCTTATGTTGCAACAGTTCTTGCTGCAATGGTTTTAGGAAACTACGTAATTAAAGATATGGGCGGAAGCATTCAAGATGCTTTCGGAGGAATAGGTCCTATTTTATTGCCAATGGCCATTGCCGGTTTCGGAATTTTATTTTCTATCATTGGAACCATGTTAGTAAAAATCTCTAGCGATGATGCTAAAGAAGCACAAGTTCAAAAAGCCTTGAACATTGGAAACTGGGTTTCTATTGTACTTACCGGAATTGCTTGCTATTTCTTGATTCAATATATGTTGCCAGAAACCATGAAAATGACCTTCTTTGGCGAGGGATTACAAGATATATCTTCCATGCGAGTTTTCTATGCATCATTAATTGGTTTATTTGTTGGTGGAGCGATTTCATCTGTCACAGAATATTACACGGGATTAGGTACAAAACCAGTTTTGGCAATTGTACAAAAATCATCAACGGGAGCGGGAACTAACGTAATTGCGGGTTTAGCAACAGGAATGATTTCTACTTTCCCAACGGTATTATTATTTGCTGGAGCTATCTGGTCAACTTATACTTTAGCGGGTTTTTATGGTGTGGCATTGGCAGCTTCGGCTATGATGGCAACCACAGCAATGCAATTAGCTATTGATGCTTTTGGACCCATCTCTGATAACGCGGGTGGAATTGCCGAAATGAGCGAATTACCAAAAGAAGTACGTACGCGCACCGATATTTTAGATTCGGTAGGGAATACCACTGCCGCTACTGGTAAAGGTTTCGCTATCGCTTCTGCGGCATTAACTTCGTTAGCATTATTTGCTGCTTATGTAACATTTACAGGAATTGACGGAATCAACATTTTCAAAGCGCCAGTATTGGCCATGTTGTTCGTTGGAGGTATGATACCCGTTGTTTTCTCCGCTTTAGCGATGAATTCGGTAGGAAAAGCGGCCATGGACATGGTATATGAAGTACGTCGTCAGTTCAAGGAAATTCCAGGAATTATGGAAGGAACTGGTAAGCCTGAATATGGTAAATGTGTGGAGATTTCTACTAAAGCCGCCTTACGCGAAATGATGTTGCCGGGAATCTTGACTATTGGTTTTCCGATTGCCATTGTATTGTTAGGAAAATTAGTTTATGCCGATAACAACCAATTGATTGCCGAAATGTTAGGAGGTTATATGGCTGGAGTTACGGTATCTGGTGTGCTTTGGGCTGTATTCCAAAACAACGCTGGTGGCGCTTGGGACAATGCTAAGAAATCTTTTGAAGCTGGTGTACTAATTAATGGTGAGATGACCTACAAAGGTTCTGAGGCGCACAAAGCGGCCGTTACCGGTGATACGGTTGGTGATCCCTTCAAAGATACTTCGGGACCGTCGATGAATATCTTAATAAAATTAACCTGTTTGATTGGTTTGGTGATTGCTCCTATTTTAGGAAATGGCACTCATGAAACTTCTGAAAAACCTGCTCCGATGGAATGTGCAGCAAAAATGATGGGTAAATGCGACATGAGTAAATGTGCTAGTATTACAAAAGACGAATGTGCTAAAATGTGTGATTCTTTAGGTTGTACACCAGAGCAAAAAGAAATGTGTTTGTCGCATTATGATGCCAATGGGAAGTTCATCGCGACAGAAGAGAAAAAAGGATGTTGCGCTAAAAAAGCAACAACAGAAAAAAACACTAAAGTTGAAATTACAAACACTGACGGAAAAGCAAAAGCCACAGTGACCACTTCCGAAAACGGAGCTGCACAGACTCAGGTTTTTGAAGGGTCGCTAGAAGAGGTAAAAGCCAAAGTGGAAGCCTTGAAATAGCGTACCTAAAACTCTTATAGATAACAACGCCCCGCAATTGCTGGGCGTTTTTTTTTGGACACAAAATGCGCCATTTGTTTTTACCTGATAGCGCGAAATTTATTCCGTGCCTATTCCAAATATTTAGAAACTAAATTTTGAGCGCTATTGACTTTAAGAAATAAAAAAATCAGGGTGGGAAAGGGTATCGTATAATGAAATAGAAAATGAAATGATGCCCAAAATAGTCATGCCACCTAGTAGGATTCCAATGGTACCCCACAAGGAGGTGGTTTGATCCAGCATGCGAATGGTTTTGATGTCGCTCTCCTCTATAGGAATCTTTAAGATTTTCCCGTTTTCATTGAGCATTCCATAATAGTTCCTTCCTTGCCGTCCAATTTTTTGAAAAGTGTGTCGGGTATCGTCTTTTCTAATGAGTAGAACAGGTTTCTTGGAAGCCGAAGCATCCTGAATGGAAATTGATTTTTTTTGGTACTCCGTACAGCTTTGCAAAAAAAGCAGCACAAACAAACACAGGGAAACGCAAATGCTTTTAAAATACTTCAGGCTCATCATTTTTAGTTTTAGATTAATAATCAGTAAAACCAAGAGTAGCTGTGTATTGTAGAATTTGGGGGATACAGCGAAAAGCAATAGCAAAAAAATTACATTCGGCTTAAGTGCTGTTGTATAAATATATAAAAAATAACGGAAGTAAAAAAATAAATTTTAGCTCTAGAACAAGCCGTTCAATTCTGCGTTAATGCGATTGATAATATTCCCTAAATCTTCTGGATTGTCTACAAAATTGATGTTGTCGACATCTATAATGAGTAATTTGCCTTTGGTGTAGGTTTGAATCCAGGCTTCATAGCGTTCGTTCAATCGATTGAGGTAATCTATGGAAATGGTGTTTTCATATTCGCGACCCCGTTTGTGAATTTGTCCCACTAGATTAGGGATGGAACTTCTTAAATAAATGAGCATGTCAGGCGCAGCTACCTTAGACTCCATTAAATCAAATAAGGAAGAATAGTTTTGAAAATCACGTTGGGTCATCAAACCCATAGCGTGTAAATTGGGAGCAAATATATGGGCATCTTCGTAGATGGTCCGGTCTTGGATGATTTTTTTGCCGCTTTCGCGAATTTGCAACACCTGGCGAAAACGACTATTCAGGAAATATATTTGTAAATTAAAAGACCAACGCTCCATTTGGTGGTAGAAATCATCTAGATAGGGGTTGTCTACCACATCTTCATAATGAGGTTCCCATTTGAAATGTTTGGCCAATAATTCAGTCAATGTTGTTTTTCCGGCGCCTATGTTTCCTGCTACTGCTATGTGCATTATGGTATTGTAATTTGGTAGTTGGTAATTTCTTGGTTGGTAAAAATAGACAAAATTTGGTCTCTGTAATAGAAATTTTTAAATGATTTTTCAATCCCTTCAATTGGGTAGCGAATATTCTTCTGAAAATTGAGGAGATGTAATTTTTTGTCTTTCAAATAGAGTATCTCGTTGTCTTTGGTGATTTGAACTTGATCAAAATCAGGAATTTTCCCTAGGAGGGTAATTTTTCCAAAGGGAGTACAAGCATACCAATTTAGCGTATCATCAATCCATTGAAACGTATTAAAATTGGACTCATACCATTTGAGATTGCCCGTTATTGAAGGCGTTATCGCATGGTAAGTATTTTTTAAATAGTCGAAAAGTCCCATTTGCTGGGTTAGGTTGTTATAAATCCAGATCCTGTTTTGCGAGGCGATTCCTGTGGCAGTAAGCTGCAGCGGTATTGTATTTTCAGAAAAATTGATTTTCAGGGTTTCATTCAATTGATTGTCCAGCAGGATAACCGTGTTGAAATTTTCATAAAAAAGCACTAGCTGTAACGGATTTTGTATGTCGACACGGGTGATTTTCCCCAAGGAATTGTTTTTATAGTACCATAACATTTCTTTTTGCTCCTTGAACAACACCTCATTTTTAATATAGTACAAATTGCCTAAACTATCGTACCCTATAAGAGAGTCTGTCTCAATTTTATGGGTAGCAATAAGGGCAACTTTCAACGGTTTTTCTTGTGATAAAGCCGAAACAAATTGCAGCGTAATAAGGAGGAGCATTATTTTTTTTAACATACCGTTCTAATTAACATACTGCCGAATTTTTAAGGAGTGAGTCTTTGATTTCAAAGAAAGCTAAAATACAAAAAATAGACTTCAGGGGTACGAGTTTATAAATATTCCTAAAAACAAAAAACCTAACTAAAAAAATAGTCAGGTTTAGTTTAATCTATTATCAGTTAAATTTTACAATCCAAAAGCAGCTTTTACCTGATCTACAAAATCTAATTTTTCCCAAGTGAACAATTCCACACTCACCGTTTTTTCAATCCCACCTGGCGCTTTAAACGTTTTGGTCACTGTTTCTGATTTACGACCCATGTGCCCGTAAGCCGCAGTTTCGCTGTATATTGGATTTCTTAATTTCAAACGTTGCTCGATAAAATAAGGACGCATGTCAAAAATGGCTTCCACTTTTTTGGCGATTTCACCGTTGGTCAAATTCACTTTTGAGGTACCATAGGTTTCCACAAAAATCCCCATTGGTTTAGCCACACCAATCGCGTAAGATACCTGAACCAAAATCTCGTCAGCAACACCAGCTGCAACAAGGTTCTTGGCAATGTGACGTGTAGCATAAGCGGCACTTCTATCTACTTTACTTGGATCTTTTCCGGAGAAAGCACCGCCTCCGTGAGCGCCTTTTCCACCGTAAGTGTCCACAATAATTTTTCTTCCTGTTAGTCCAGTATCGCCGTGCGGCCCACCAATCACAAATTTCCCGGTTGGGTTGATGTGGTACTGAATTTTATCGTTAAACAAGTGCGCATATTGTGGATTGTTTTTCATGATTCTTGGAATTAGAATTCCAACCAAATCACTTTTGATTTTGGCCAACATCTTAGCTTCCTCGTCAAAATCATCGTGTTGGGTAGAGATCACAATAGCATCAATTCGGGAAGGTTTGTTGTCATCGTCATATTCCAAAGTCACTTGCGATTTTGCATCAGGACGCAAATAGGTGATTTCGTTGTTTTCACGACGTAAAACGGCCAATTCCTGTAATAATTTATGGGATAAATCCAAGGCCAAAGGCATAAAATCAATAGTTTCATTGGTGGCGTAGCCAAACATCATTCCTTGGTCGCCGGCACCTTGATCTTCTGGATTGGCTCTTTCTACCCCTTGGTTGATATCGCCTGATTGTTCGTGAATAGCTGAAAGAACACCACAAGAATTGGCTTCAAACATATACTCACTTTTTGTATAACCAATTTTTTTGATAACATCGCGTGCAATTTGTTGCACATCCAAATACGTTTCTGATTTCACTTCACCAGCAAGAATTACCTGTCCAGTAGTAACCAATGTTTCACAAGCTACCTTGGAATCTGGATCAAAAGCCAAGAAATTGTCAATTAATGCATCCGAAATTTGATCAGCAACTTTGTCAGGATGTCCTTCACTCACTGATTCTGACGTAAATAAATAAGCCATAATAATATAGGTTTTTAAATTAAGCGAGAAAAAATAATTGCGGGAAAATGCTATAAGGAAGGTTCCTGCTTTAGCATTTTTTTAACGAGGTTGCAATCAGTTCAAATTTTTCCTCTAATATTTCGTCTGCAAATGTATGAAACCAAATTGAATTGCAAATTAAACTCCCTTTTTTTTTGAAAAGTTTTTGAAATTCTATTTTGGATTCAAATTCATTTTTTGGAAAAAATTTAAAAACAGAATTAGTATAAAATTTGGTTGTTTAAAAAATTTGTGGTTTATTTGTGCCTTTAAGTTCACAACTGTATTGAAATGTTATAAAGAAAGCTCGAGGGAATAGACCCTATGAAAGCTTAGCAACCTACGCCAAAATCGAAAGGTGCTACATTCTATCCCGATTATGGGAAAAGATAACAACAAGAATTCTTCTAGTTTATTTCTAGCTTTTCTTTCTAATATTTCCAGACACAAATCAAAAAAATCATAAAAGATTTGAAATTGGAAAATAAACCAACAACTAGTATCATACAAAATTTCACCACCGAAAGTGGCGTAACTTATCCATCCCTAAACTTAAGTTTTCAGGTTTTTGGACCGGCTTTGCATACCGCTCCCATTGTTCTGGTGAATCATGCCCTTACGGGAAATTCTCAAGTTATCGGTGCAAACGGTTGGTGGAACAATCTAATAGGCGAAAACAAAACCATCGACACCAATAAATACACGATATTAGCCTTCAACGTTCCCGGAAATGGGTACGACGCGACCTTCATCACAAAGTACCAGGATTTTAATGCAAGGGACATAGCTAGACTTTTTCTGGAAGGAATTAAAATGCTAAAAATACCCCAATTATACGCTATTATCGGAGGTTCCGTAGGAGGAGGAATTGCCTGGGAAATGGTCACCTTAGAACCTAAAATCACCAAAAATTTAATTCCAATTGCTTCCGACTGGAAAGCGACAGATTGGCTAATTGCGAATTGTTATCTACAAGAACAAATATTAAATAATTCTCGGAAGCCCATTGAAGATGCCCGAATTCACGCCATGCTGTGTTACCGAACACCAGAATCGTTCAAAGAGAAGTTCAAAAGAACGACTAACGAAGAAATGGCTATTTTTAATGTAGAAAGTTGGCTGGCCCATCACGGCAAGAAATTACAAAATCGCTTTCAGTTGTCGGCCTATAAAACGATGAACCAATTGTTAAAAACAATAGACATTACCAGAAATAGAGGCTCATTCGAAGCAATAGCATCTAAAATGGAGGCAAGTATCCACAT
Organism: Flavobacteriaceae bacterium; assembly: GCA_947461915.1. Classification (GTDB taxonomy): domain Bacteria; phylum Bacteroidota; class Bacteroidia; order Flavobacteriales; family Flavobacteriaceae; genus Flavobacterium. The sequence goes on along the minus strand of CANHNG010000041.1, from coordinate 2,021 downwards.
TATTGGCATCAATTCGGATTTGTTTTTTACAGCAACTGAAAACAAGGAAACATACAAGGAATTAAAAAGACAAAATAAAAAGGTATTTTACAAGGAAATTCAATCCATCCATGGACACGATGCCTTTTTGATAGAATTTGAACAATTAGACCATTTGCTTAAGGATATTTTTTAAGCGTTATACGTACAAAATAGATGAAAATATTAACATTTGGTGGAAAATCGTTGTCCAATGGAGACGGAATAAACAAGGTAGTTGCTATTATTGCCAATAAAATCAACCATGGCGAAAAAATAGCTGTCGTAGTGTCGGCGCGCGGAAATGCCACGGATGAATTGGAAGAAATTTTAGGGGTTGCTGCTAAAAACGGGAACTATAAAGCCCTGCTTGAAACGTTCAAAACGGAACAAAAAGGGGATTATCCCGACGTTGATTTATCGGATGAATTTGAAGCATTGGACAAACTTTTTGAGGGAGTTAGTTTAATTGGTGATTACAGCAATAAAATTAAAGACCAGATTCTTTCTAAAGGAGAATTGCTTTCTGCAAAATTATTGACCGCCATTCTGATTAAAAACAGCATAAACGCTCGTTTCACCGATTCTAGGGAATTGATAAAAACGGATTCTAAATTTGGGGATGCCCAACCATTGGAACAAGTTTCCAAGAAAAATGTGGTTCAATATTTCAAATTGCACAGCGATACGGTAAATATTATTACGGGTTTTATTGGATCAAATAACAACAATGACGCCACAACTTTGGGAAGAAATGGCAGCAATTATACCGCTTCGCTGATTGCCAATTATCTTGATGCCGAAGAGCTGCAAAACTATACCCACGTTGACGGAATTTACACGGCGAATCCCGAATTAGTTCCCGATGCCAAGAAAATTGACCGTTTGTCTTTTAATGAAGCCAATGAAATTGCCAATTTCGGAGCAACTATTCTGCACGCCAAAACGATTATTCCTTTGTTGGAAAAAAACATACCACTTCGAATTTTAAACACGTTCAACCACGAAAATCAGGGAACATTAATCACTTCGAAATCCAATAAAGAAGGGATTAAAACGCTTTCGGTTTTGGAGAATGTAGCCTTGGTGAATTTGGAAGGAAGAGGGTTGTTAGGAAAAACAGGAGTTGACGCCCGTATTTTTAGGGTGATGGGCGACAATGAGATTAGCGTGAGCATCATCTCGCAAGGTTCCTCGGAGCGTGGGATTGGACTTGTGGTTGCCGCAGACCAAGCTTCAAAAGCGATGATTGAACTCGAAAAAGAATTCGAAAATGATTTCTATTCTAAAGACGTCAACAAAATCTCGATTACCGATGATGTTTCGGTGATTTCGATTATTGGGCAGGATTTAAGCACTTTTCACAAACCCTATACGGCTTTGATTAAAAATAAGGTCGTGCCAATTCTTTTCAACAATACGGTAACGGGGAAAAACGTGAGTTTGGTGGTTAAAAAATCCCAACTTCACAAGGCTTTGAATGTAATTCACGGCGAAATCTTTGGGGTTTCCAAGAAAATAAACATTGCCATTTTCGGTCACGGACTAGTTGGGGGCACTTTAATTAATCAAATATTGGAGTCGGCTACGGCCATCGAAAAACGAAAAGACATTAAACTGAATGTTTTTGCGATTGCCAATTCAAAAAATGTCCTTTTGAACAAAAATGGTGTGACGCCCAATTGGAAAAACGAGATTCAAAATAATGGTTTTTCTTATACGATTGATGATATTATCGCCTATGCCAATGACAATCATCTGGAAAATTTGATCGCTATTGATAACACGGCAAGTTCAGCATTTGTGGAAAATTACATTCCATTGGCAGAAGGTAGTTTTGACTTGATTTCTTCCAATAAAGTGGCAAATACCATGAGTTATAAATTTTACAAAGACTTGCGAAAAGTATTGGCAGAAAATCAGAAGACGTATTTGTATGAAACCAATGTGGGTGCAGGATTACCGTTAATAGACACCATCAAATTATTGCATCTTTCTGGTGA
>CANHNG010000040.1 GCA_947461915.1 Flavobacteriaceae bacterium | reverse complement strand
TTATTCATAGCTTCTTTATTTCTTATATCACCAATGATATTGCAGACCTCCGAAATAGGATTAATATCTTCTAACTCAAGACTAAGATGATGTAAAGGGGTTTCGGCCTGATCCAAAACAATTATTTTTTTGGGTTTAAATTTCAAAACCTGCCTAACAATTTCGCTACCTATTGATCCAGCCGCACCGGTTATCAATATTGTTTTATCCTCTAATTGTTTTGAAATTGATATGCTATCCAAAACTATGGGAAGCCTTTCAAGTAAATCTTCAATTTGGATTTTTTTGACTTTTTGAGAAATCTCTTTTTGGTTTTCCCAGTCAGAAATTGAAGGAGCCGAGAATATTTTATAATTAAATTCCAAACATTGGTCCACAATAACCAATTGTTCTTCTTTTGATAAACTCCTATCTGCAAGAATAATGCCTTCAGCCCCAACAGAACGCATAAGAGAGGGTAACTTTTTACCTTGAACGAATATGGGTAAATCCAACATTCGTTTTGTTGCATTTTTATTATTTTTGTCTACAAATCCAAGAATTTTAAATCGGGAGGGTGTTTCAAATTTTAAGGCTTTTGCAACATATATAGCATTTGCATCGGTACCATAGATAATTAATTTTATCAAATTATGGTTGTTCTTTTTTGAAAAGTAAAGGTCAAAAGTTTGTTTTACAATAATACGATATAAAAATAGGCCACAAAAAGAAAGTAATACAGTAATAAAAAGAGCAATATTTGAAAATGCTTTTTGCTCATAAATCAACTCAAAAGAAAAATTAAGAAAGAGGAAAAATAGTAAAACGGAAAGCTGGGAAAACAAAAGCTTTACAGCATCAATGTAAGAAGAATGTCTTATAATCCCTGCATAAGTCCTAAAAAGCCAAAAGAAAAAAATATTAATCCCAAAAAAAAGAGCGATGAATCTAGAGGCATGCGTTCTAATAATATAATCCAAACCAGTTCCCTTGAACAAGAGATAGGTTAATAAAAAAGACAATATTAAAACGGTACAATCTATTAAAATAATTATCCACCTAGGTAAATAATTTAAATTATTAATTTTAAATGTCAGGTTTTTTCTTGAAAAATAATTTGAAAAAGAAGTTGCATCTGACTTGTTATTATTGGTATTCAAAATCATTTTTTTGGGGAAATTATGAAACTTTTTTGTGCAGAAAATTTAAGTAATTAATTTAAAATGGTTAATATGAAATAAAATAACGTGTTTTATATCAAATATCCAAATAAACAAGTGAAAAAATACTTTATATTTATTTATTTATAACTTATTAGCCTTGAAAAGAAAGGCGATTTTTACTTTTTGTGTTTCAACAATTGAAGTAAATAAGTACCATAACCTGACTTTAGCAATTGTTCCGCCAACTTTTTCAATTGATCATCATCAATAAATTCTTGACGCCAAGCAATTTCTTCGATACAGCCCACTTTCAATCCTTGCCGTTCTTCGATGACCTGAACAAATTGGCCTGCTTGCATTAGGCTGGCAAAAGTTCCCGTATCCAGCCATGCATTTCCCCTTCCTAGGATACCCACTTTCAATAGTCCTTTTTCGAGATACACTTTATTAACATCAGTAATTTCATATTCTCCCCTAGGACTTGGTGCAATGTTCTTGGCAATTTCCACCACACTGTTATCATAAAAGTATAGACCAGGTACCGCATAATTCGATTTGGGTTCCGTAGGTTTCTCTTCAATAGACAGCGCTTTGTTCTCTTTATCAAATTCCACAACACCATACCGTTCTGGATCAGCCACATGGTAAGCAAACACAACACCTCCCTCAGGATTGCTATTGGATTGCAATAAATGGGGTAGGTTATCCCCAAAGAAAATATTATCACCCAAAACCAAAGCCACCGCATCGTCTCCTATAAATTCTTCTCCAATCACAAAGGCTTGCGCCAATCCGTTTGGGATAACCTGTTCCGCATAACTAAATACACAGCCCAAATGAGAACCGTCACCCAACAATTTTTTAAAATTAGGCAAATCGTGTGGAGTCGAAATAATTAGTATCTCGTTTATACCCGCCATCATCAGTGTGGAAAGTGGGTAATAAATCATGGGTTTGTCATACACGGGCATCATTTGTTTGCTTATGGCCAAAGTCAATGGATGCAATCGAGTACCCGATCCTCCTGCTAAAATTATTCCTTTCATATTAAGTTATGAGTTATGAGTTATGAGCCAATTTTTCAACTTTGCTCTGATCGACAAAATTAATGATTGTTTTTAAGATATGATTAAAGAGCCGAATCTAAATGATTAAATAAACGATTGACAACGGTCTTAATCCTGAACCTCTCATTGTCAGTCAAATTTGAACCGGAAGGCAAACACAAGCCCTTTTCAAATAAAGTGGCTGCGACATTAGCACCGTAATAAGGATGTTTTTCGAAAATAAGTTGCAGGTGCATGGGCTTCCACAAAGGGCGGCATTCTATGTTAGCGGCTTCAAAGGCCAATCGTATCGTTTCACGGTCTATACCATTGGTTATTTTTGAATCTACAGTTATGGTGCTCAACCAATAATTTGAAAAATAATCGGCATTTGGAACCGTAAACACCTGGATTCCTTTTATGTCTTTGAATACCTCTACATAAAAATCATGCATTGCTCTTCGCAAAGCAACATGATACTCTAACACTTCCATTTGCCCGCGACCTATTCCAGCACAAATATTGCTCATTCTATAATTATAGCCTATTTCGCTATGTTGGTAATGGGGTGCTTCGTCCCTAGATTGAGTAGCAAAGAACACCGCTTTTTCCTTCCATTCTTTTGTTTTGGTCACGATAGCTCCACCGCCTGAAGTAGTAATGATTTTATTCCCGTTAAATGACAAAATGCCAATGTCGCCAAAAGTGCCACATTTCTGCCCTTTGTAACTACTCCCTAAAGCCTCAGCACTATCCTCCAGAATTGGAATTTCATATCTATCAGCAATGGCTCTAACTGCCTCGACTTTATAAGGAACACCATATAAATGTACCGCTATGATAGCTTTTGGTTTTTTCCCTTTGGTTATCCTATCTTTTATGGCTTCTTCCAGTGCAATTGGACAAAGATTCCAAGTATCCAACTCGCTATCCACAAAAATAGGAGTAGCGCCTTGGTATAGTATTGGATTTGCCGAAGCCGAAAAAGTCATGCTTTGACAGATTACCTCATCGCCTGATTTTACCCCTAGCAAAACCAACCCCAGGTGAATAGCCGCAGTTCCTGAACTCAAGGCGCCTACATAAGCTTGGTTTCCCAAATAATCTTCTAAGTCTCTTTCTAATCCATTGACATTAGGACCAAGTGGCGCAACCCAGTTCGTATCAAAAGCCTCTTGAACAAATTTTTGTTCATTGCCTCCCATGTGCGGGGACGAAAGCCATATTTTTGAATTACTCATTTTGGTAAAATAGATTTATTTGAACCCCAATTTTTTTACCTTCTAAGATAAAATAAGCCGATTCATTTTGGTCATTAGTTGTTAGTGCCCTAATTTTATTTATTAAATCAATTGCATTGCTATTTTCAGAAATACTGATTTCTCGCAATGCTTTTAATTCCTTTTTTTGATGTGAAGTTCCTTTATGTAATTGCTTAATTCTATTTGGCTTCATTGCTAACAATGAATCAAAAGACTCATAAAATACTTCCTCTTCTAACTTTAAAACCCTTTTATATAAAGAGTGTGCCGTATCAATTGGATAAACGTCCATCCTTTTTTGATGAATTATATCTCCCTCATCTAAAGCTTCCTCCATAAAATGCAGAGTGGCTCCGTAAGGATGGCCTTCAATAATAGCCCATGAAGGGGTATGCCAACCTTTATTATAGGGCAAAAAAGCGGGGTGTAAATTCACGACCCCAATTTTTGGAATGGCAAGAATTTCAGCTGGGATAATATATGGAAAATGAATCCCAAATATATAATCTAACCCTAAAGCGGACAAAAATTCAATTGCCTCAGGATCTTTAAATTCATTTCCTCTAAAAACTAGGGATTCATCTAAACCTGAAATTTCAATTAATTCATCGTCGTGTGAAGTCGTATCAAAATCGCTGACAAATAAAGCAGAAGGCTTATATCCTTTACTAATGATAAATTTTAAAATCGTACAACTAATTTTTCTGTCGCCAGCAAATGCAAACTTCATAATGAATTGATTTTGTTGATAAAATCAGAAGGAAAGGGAATGGAATTTTTAAGCCTTTCGAATACAAACTCCGCTTCTAATGCCATTTCTTTATCGGCATGTATAGTAAATTGATTAAACCAATCTTCCAAGTGAAAAATATAATTATAAACCTCTTTCAATATCGCTTCGTCGCAATCATACGAATATTGGACTAATAATTTATATGTTTTTTTATTAGCGCTGAAAATTCTTAAAGCTTGGTAATACATTTTATCTTCTCTATAAAGATTATATGCACTAGTAGACCTTAGCATTGATCTGATTATTTTTTTTTCTATACTCATAAATTATTTCCATTGAATGGCTCAATAGTGGCAGCATTATCTGAATTAATTCCTTCTTTTATAATCACTTTTTTTATTGTTAAAAAAATTATTTTAAGATCTAAAACAAATGAAATAGAATCAACATACAAAACATCATAATCAAACTTTTCTCCCCAAGATATCGCGTTTCTTCCGTTCACTTGTGCCAATCCTGTAATTCCCGGTTTTACTTCATGTCGTCTATTTTGATACTCCGTATACAAATGCAGATAATTTGTGAGTAATGGTCTTGGACCAACTAAACTCATATCTCCTTTTAAAACATTTACCAATTGAGGTAATTCGTCTAATGAAATTTTCCGAATAAAACTGCCTATTTTTGTTAATCTCATTTCATCGGAACATAAATTCCCATTTTGATCCTTCTTATCGTTCATTGTTTTAAATTTTACAATTTTAAACACTACGCCATCTTTTCCTGGACGATTTTGAAAGAAAAAAGGACTCCCATTATTGGCAATAAACAGAACAATAATTATGATTATAAACAAGGGAGACAAGACCAATAAACCCAATAATGAAATCAAAAAATCTACTATTCTCTTGAAGTATTTTTTATACATGTTAATTCTATTTGGCTTCAAAATTACGATATTCCTGCAATATTGATTCCCACATTATTTTTTGATCAAAACGGGATACTATCATTTCCCTTGCATTCTGTTGCATTTTAGAATATTCCTCTTGATTCTCCAAGATTCTTATTAGGGTTTCCTTAACTGCTTCTTTATCTCTTACCGGAATAATATAGCCATTTTTCGTATCTTCAATAATTTCATTACACCCATTTATATCGGATACAATACTGGGCAGTCCCATAGCACCAGCCTGCATTACAACATTAGGAAAACCTTCTCTATAACTCGGAAAAACCAAGCAATCTGATATGGCAAAATAGGACCTAACTTCATCTTGGTATCCTACTGAAAATATTGATTTGTTGGCGTTTATTTGATTCAATGTTTCCTCTTTCAGGGGATCAAGTTCTTGTTCATAAGGCCCAACTAACAGTAGTTTTAGATCCGTTTTATATTCTTGAATTTCTGAAAAAGCACTTACTAATTCATTTATCCCTTTGTCTGAAACAATGCGACCCACAAATATAAAAACAAAATCAGAGGATTTAATCCCTAGATCTTGTTTTAAACTACTTTTCTGATCTTCAGAAAAATGAGTAGCATCAAAATAAGAAGTATCAATTCCATTGGAACTGCCATTGGCCAAGACTTTTAATTTCGTTGGAGGACAATATTCATTTTTAATTATAACATCTCTCAATTTAAAAGAATTTGGATACACTTTTGTCGCACAAGAGTACGTAAGTTTTTCAACAAAATTTAATACCATTCTTTTAAAACCCGCTTGCTCTAATAGAGGCATGCCTGCAACAGTATGTAATCGATGGGGAATTCCGGCTAATTTTGAAGCTAACATCCCAACAATTCCTGCTTTTGGGGTATGGGTATGAACTATAAAAGGCTTTGTTTTTTTTAGGAAAAAATACAATTTAAGTACCGCGAACACGTCCCGTAGCGGTGTTATTTTTCGGGTCATTTCGAGAGGAAACACAGCCACTTTTTCTGATTCTCCATATCTTTCCAAACGTTCCTTATCGGAAGAAACTGCAATGACATTATAAAATGAACTCATAAAATGCAATTGCCCAGAAATTAATTTTTCTAAAGAAAGAGGCACAGTAGTAATGCGTATGAGTGTTTGTTTTAGCATATTTAAGGAATGTAATTTAAGAAATATGGCACTTTAAGTCCCCAAGAAACTGTCCCTGAGCTGTTTCATAGTCAGACTCTCCATACCATACGTATTGCTGCAATACTTAAAAGTTTCCACAATCGCCTGAAGTGTTTTTATGGAACCAACAACATCACCCCCAAAATTATGAGGATGCCACCACAAATGATATACCTCCCCATTTGCTGCAGCTTGAATCATTTCGTTATTGATTCTGTTTAACCTAGAGGCATTCAATACCCCTAACGAATGTTGCGGCCTTAGAAATCTGCTAGCTGGTTGACAAATCACTTTGTCTAGGGTTAGACTATTTGCCTCATACGACTTCTTCCCAAAAGACAAATAGGCATCGCCAGTTCGGGCTAATTTTACTGCAAAAGTTTCTTTTTTGGTTGTGTCCCAATACCAAAAATTTGGATTAGTTCGTACGGTTTCAATGCCTTTGTGAGCACATATTTCAAGGTAATCTTCATTGAATTGGTTTCGCGGAAAAACGAGTGATTTTAAATCAATATTAAATTTTTGAGCCATTTTCATAGCTTGATTTATATCGGCTTCAAATTGCGCCTTAGTTTGTCCCTTTTCCAAACAATAGTAATGGGAATAGGTATGGGTTCCTATTTCTTGGCCTTTGGCACTTTGAATGGTTTTTATCAAATCAGGTGCAAAAAACAATTGATCCAAACCGCTTTTTTGATGTTTTTTTCCATATTCATAGGGATTCAGTTCTACCTTATTGTAAGTTGGGATACTATCCGGAATGTTCGAATGCCATTCCTCCCAGTTTTCATTAAAAAGCATCCCCACAGTAGCCCAAGTGGCCTGGATGTTATTTTTTTCGAAAATAGAAATTATTTGAGGGATTGATTCGAGCGTATTGTTAAAATAAGAAACGGTATCATTTATATCAATATGGTCAAATAAACCCCAAACTAATTCAAAATCAAGTGAAATAACCAAAGCCCCTTTTTTCATTTTTACTTTTAAATAATTATACTAAAGCAACAGCTGGGGGTTGTTGTTTTTGCAAAAGTTGGAATTTTTCATTCGCTAAAAAATAATAGATAACGAAAAATCCAAAATACATCACCATTGATTTTTGACGCATCATAATACCCAAATTGGACATTACAAAAGTCAAAGCAAAAGAAGTCAACACAAAAATAATAAGAGATGTTTTAACTAGATAAGGAGCCTTAATAATAAAACGCAAAAATCGCCTGTTGGATATTTTGGCAAATAACAGTAAATAAATTAAATTTTCGATTGAACTAAACATACCCAATATACCAGGGGAATCGACAAAAAGAGGACGAAACCAAAAGGTAAAAAATTTAAATGGTAGTGAATAATTACTCATTTGAACTCCTGAACCTGAAGTTTCCAGTCTTCCTGCTTGTTCTAAGGCAAATTGATCAAAATCCTCAACCACATTTTCTGAATCCTGTAACTTTGCTACCGAAAGAATAGACCCTTTGGCAGAAATTAAAAATGCTATGGAAGCAGCTAAAATTAATAACTTAATTCCAACACCCAATTTACTTTTACCTGTTATTATACCAACCATAACTCCAACTAAGACAAAAAGCATTACGTGGGGACGAATCATATATACCAAGAATCCTCCTAACAATAATGTAAATAGTCTTTTTTGTGGAAATCGCAAGGCATAAGCGAAGAGCATCAATCCCATAAAAATCAAGCTCCCTTTTCCGAGTGACACCGTCCAAAAATGCATATTAGGTAAAAAAAGTAAGAGGGATAGCAAATCAAATTTTTTAAATACCGTTATATTTATCGTAATGTTTTCCTTAAAAAAAAGATAGGCAAAAAGAAAACCAACATAACCTGTCCAAGCAAAAATAAGCATTACCGTAAGATATGAAAGTCCAAATTGCACAAGAGGATTTGCAACAAAAACAATAAATTTTGTGCCCGTCAGAAAAAGTGACGTCCAATTCTCTCTTACGATACCTGCATCTATATAATACGCTTTCGAATCCGATGCCTCAAAACTAGCATAAGTAAAATAGATTAGAAAAAAGACGATATGATACCAATACAACCTGTTCATTAGTTTCTTGTCAAAAAAAACAAATTTATTCGACAAATTTTTAAACAGCACTTGATTCGCCATTAATAGTGCAATAAAAACAAATACAAAATCAATCATTTTCTAAAATAATTCTAAATCGCCTAAACTATAATGCCAATTTTGCATAGTATGGACAGTATTAATAAAATGGGTGTCTTGGGTGAGTGTTCTAATGGTCAATTTAGGTCCAAATTTACCATATATTCTTAACCGAAACAAGTCCTTATTTGCTGTAGTCACTAACCAACATTTATTTTGAAATGCAAAACTTAGTATAGCTTTTCGAATTTGCTTCAGATGATTATTCTGATTGGAACTAATTGTTTCTACGACTCTAAGTTCATTAAAAAATTTATGCTTTTTGATATAAAAGGCTATGTAAAAATTATTATCAGAGGAAACTATATAATCCTGCAAAGGGTTTTCTTCATAACGCCATTTTAAATATGCTGCAGATTTTGGTGTGAATATGGCATTTTTATTTGATAATTCTTGGTTATATAATTCACAAAGTTGATTTAAGTCCTGTGCACCAATTGTATTATTTGGCTTTATTTTGGAAAAAAAATACGGAATGACATATAAAACTGTTGGGATTACAGCTAATTCAATAGCGCCAACAATTTTCCAACCCATTTTTAAATAACCTGGGCGACTATATTGATTAGGTGTGTTAAATACAAATGTTTCACCTTCTTTTTCTTGAACATCCTCTAGAGCTTTCAGGGTTAATTTTTTAAAAATCCCCTTCCCTTGATAATCCGGATGTGTTGCAGTGTCAACGGCTCTATAAGAATTCCAAATTTGATCCCCTAGTTGCCATTGCCATTTCATAAATGCTCTAACTCCAATTAAAATATCATTTTCATAAGCTAATAAAACATAAGATTCTCCGAATGGATTATTAATATGTTTAAAATACCAACTTTCTATTGATTTTTTAATTAATCCTTCGCCTAAACTTAGCTTTAATAAGCAAACTATGTCCGGAATGTCTTCTAATGTTGCATTTCTAATAATCATTTCCGATATTGAGCATAAATAGA
>CANHNG010000039.1 GCA_947461915.1 Flavobacteriaceae bacterium | reverse complement strand
CTGAAACCAAAAAATTATCCTCAGCAGAAAAGAAAGAAGCAGACCTTTTAGAAGCTTTTAAAACAGCTGGCATTACAGCCGAAGAACAAGTAAAAGTAAGGGTTATTGTAGATGAATCCACAGCATTTTACAAAGCTTTAAAAGCTGATGCATCTCTTAGTGAGGAAGATAAAAAAGCGAAGTCTAAAGAATACAGTAACGATGTTAGAAACCCTAAACTTAACGAAGTGATAGGGGAAGCAAAAAGCAAAGCCTTCAGAGAGGCACAAAAAGCACAAAAAGAGGCAGCAGCTGCAGCAAAGCAATAATTGCAAAGCGATCTCCGTTTAAAAAAAGGGTTTAACTTTTAAAGTTAAACCCTTTTTTTGTTTAATGGCTCTAGATAAAAAAACCTTAGTCTTTTTTAATAGCAAAAAGAAACTGATCAATGCTGTCTTTACTTCACAAAATCAATAGCTTTTTCTAACGCTTCTTGAATTCCAGCTGTATTTTTACCTCCTGCAGTTGCAAAGAACGGCTGTCCACCGCCGCCGCCTTGTATAAATTTACCCAATTCTCGAACCACGATTCCGGCGTTGAGGTTTTTATCGGCCACTAATTCTTTCGAAATATAACAGCTTAGCATCGGTTTTTCGTCTTCGGCCGTGGCTATAACTAAGAATACGTTTTTCCCCAAATTCCCTAATTCGTAAGCCAAATCTTTTGCTCCTTCAGGACTTAAATCAACCTGTTTGGATAGAAATTGAACTCCATTTATTTCCTGTAATTCTGAAGCTAATTCCGCTTTCAAATTTTTGACTTTGTCTTTCATCAAAGCCTCAATTTGGTACTTTAATTTAGCATTTTCGTCCTGTAATGAATGAACGGCTTTCAAAATGTCTTGCGGGTTTTTCAATGCCTCTTTTACATTGTCTAAAGTGCTTTCCTGCAAAGCAAAATGTGCCTTGACGGCATCGCTAGTTATGGCTTCAATACGGCGAATTCCAGCAGCGACAGCTCCTTCACTAACAATCTTAAAATGCCAAATCTCGGCAGTATTTTTCACGTGAATTCCGCCACACAATTCCATACTGTCACCAAATTTTATCGCGCGAACACTATCGCCATATTTTTCTCCAAACAAAGCCATTGCACCTTCTTCAACGGCTTGTTTGAAAGGGATGTTTCGTCTTTCAATTAAAGGCAATTGCTCTTGAATTCTTTCGTTTACAAAATCTTCTACTTGCTGAATTTCATCGTCCGTCATTTTTGCAAAATGGGAGAAATCGAAACGCAACTGTTTTGGGTTTACCAAAGACCCTTTTTGTTCCACATGTTTCCCTAGAATGGTTCTTAAAGCCAAATGCATCAGGTGTGTCGCCGAGTGATTTTTGGAAGTTAAACTTCGCAAACCCTGATTTACTTTGGCGATAAAACTGCTATTTACGTTTTCAGGTAATTTTTTGGTAAAATGAAGAATCAGGTTATTTTCTTTCTTGGTGTCAATAATTTCTATGGCTTCGTTAGTCGAAACTAAGGTTCCTTTATCACCAACTTGTCCTCCTCCTTCTGGATAAAATGGTGTGGTATCCAAAACAATTTGATACAAAACACCGTCTTTTTTACTGTCAATTTTTCTGTAGCGTGTAATTTTCACCTCATTTTCGACTTGGTCATACCCTACAAAACTTTCGGTATTGCCTTCTACTAAAATCGTCCAATCATCAGTAGATATCTCCGAAGCGGCGCGCGAACGTGATTTTTGTTCTTGCATGGAAGCATCAAATTCAGCTTCGTTGAAAGATAAGTTCTTTTCTTTCAAAATTAAAGCCGTTAAATCTTTTGGAAAACCGAAAGTGTCATACAATTCAAATGCTTTTGCACCTGAAACTTCTGATCCTTTTGTTTTTGCAATTACGTTGTCTAACAACTGCAATCCTTGATCCAATGTTCTCAAAAAAGAGGCTTCCTCTTCACGAATCACATTGGTAACCAATTGTTGCTGTGCTTTTATTTCTGGAAAAAACTCGCCCATTTGATGGGCTAAAACTTCAACCAATTGATAAATAAAAGGTTCTTTAGTATTTAAAAAGGTGAATCCATAACGAATGGCACGACGTAAAATTCTACGAATTACATAACCAGCACCAGTGTTAGAAGGCAATTGTCCATCGGCAATGGCAAAAGCCACGGCACGAACGTGATCCACAATGACACGAATGGCAATATTGGTTTTGTTTTGCTCTTCGCTGCAATTTGGAACTTCGTTAGTAGTATATTTTAATCCGGTAATTTGCTCCACTTTTTCAATAAGTGGCGTAAAAACATCGGTGTCATAATTGGAAGTTTTTCCTTGTAAAGCCATACAAAGTCGCTCAAATCCCATTCCGGTATCGACGTGTCGCGCTGGCAATTTTTCTAAGGAACCATCGGCTTTTCGATTGAATTCCATAAAAACATTATTCCAAATTTCAACCACCTGCGGATGGTCATTGTTGACCAAACTTTTCCCGGAAACCAAAGCTTTTTCTTCAGCCGAACGAATATCAACATGTATTTCGGAACACGGTCCACAAGGGCCTTGATCCCCCATTTCCCAAAAGTTATCTTTTTTATTTCCAAGGATAATTCGGTCTTCATCAATCAGTGTTTTCCAAATATCCCAAGCTTCTTGATCAAAAGGAACATTCTCCTCGGTATTGCCTTCAAAAACGGAAACGTAAAGATTGGCTGCTGGAATTTTATAGACTTCGGTTAACAATTCCCATGCCCAATTTATGGCTTCTTTCTTGAAATACCCGCCTGCCGAGCGGACAGGATCGCCAAAAGACCAATTGCCCAACATTTCAAACATGGTATGGTGATACGTATCGAAACCCACATCCTCTAAATCATTGTGTTTTCCCGAAACGCGAAGGCATTTTTGCGTATCAGTAATTCTTGGGATTTTTGGAGTGGCATTCCCAAGGAAATACTCTTTGAATTGCGCCATTCCCGAGTTGTTGAACATCAGGGTTGGGTCATCTTTGAGCACTATTGGGGCTGAGGGAACGATTAAATGTCCTTTGCTTTCGAAAAATTTTAAAAATTGTTTGCGTATGTCTTGTGATTTCATTTTTGTTGGTTATTCGGTAATTTGTTGATTTGCTGATCTGTTTTGTTGCGTATAAAATTATCGATAAAACAAATTATAAAACCAACTTTAATATATTATTGAAAAAAGGGTGTAACAAATGAAACATTTATTAAATTTGTTCGACTAACTTTTTACAAGGTGCAAAAATAGGGTATTTTAAAATATGGCGAAAGTAAAATATTATTACGATTCCGAAAATCTGGCCTATCGAAAAATAATAACTCGAAAAAGAAAGAAATTTGCAGTTGTACTATTGTTTTTAGTGGCGTCAGCCTTATTTGGCTTTTTAGCTTTTGTGGTTTTATTGAACACCCCTTATTTTGAAACACCAAAAGATAGGTTACAAGCTCGTGAAATTGAAAATTTGAAATTGCATTATGCCATTTTAAACAAAAAAATGGATCAAGTGGATAATGTTGTCGATGCTCTTAAAGATAGGGACAATAACTTGTACCGAGAGTATTTTAATGCTTCGGCGATTTCGGACGATAAAAGAAAAGCGATTTTTGGAGGTGTAGATCGCTACAAGGAATTGGAAGGTTTTGACAATTCGCAATTGGTATTAAACACCACAAAAAGGGTGGATGTTATCACTAAAGAATTGGCTGTTCAATCGAAATCCTTGGATTATATTTTGAAATTGGCAAAAGCTAAAAATAATTTGTTATCTGCAATACCGGCAATTCAACCGGTGAGGAATGAGAATTTGAAACGAATGGCTTCTGGTTTTGGGTATCGAACAGATCCTTTTACAAAGGCTCGAAAAATGCACGAAGGAATGGATTTTGCCGCAAAAATTGGAACCCCAATTTTTGCCACCGGCGATGGTGTTATCGCAAGAGCTGATAATACGGTGTCCGGTTTTGGGAATCACATCCTAATCCGACATGGTTTTGGGTACGAAACCCTATACGGACATTTAAGCAAATACAAATCTAGGGCAGGACAACGCGTGAAAAGAGGCGATATAATAGGGTTTGTGGGAAGTACCGGGAGATCTGAAGGGCCCCATTTGCACTATGAAGTGCACAAAAACGGAAAAGTAGTAAATCCCCTGAATTTTTATTACGGAAATATTTCGGCTGTGGAGTATGTTGCTATTTCCCAGTTGGCTAATCAAGAAAACCAATCTTTAGACTAATGCATATAGAATTACAACCAGACAAAAGGTATTATAGTATTGGCGAAATCGCCAAGGCATTTGACGTGAATGCTTCGCTCATCCGTTTTTGGGATGGCGAATTCGACATCCTCAAGCCGAAGAAAAATGCCAAAGGCAACAGAATGTTTACCCCTGAAGACGTTAATAACCTGAAACTCATTTATCATTTGGTAAAGGAAAGAGGTTTTACCCTCGAAGGTGCCAGAACCCATTTGAAAGAAGGGCAAAAGAAAACTTTGGATAAATTTGAAATTATCAGCAAATTGGAAACCATAAAAACACAGTTGATGAATATTAAAAATCAACTTTAAATTGCAATCTCAATTGCACAATCAATTAAACTAAACTTTAAATTAAACAAAAATGGATTTTAAAAAATTTTTACCTTGGATTATTGCAGCAGTATTTATCATTGGAATATACAGCTGGGTTAAAGGAATTAATAACACTGCAGTGACTTTAAGTCAAGCGGTGGAACAATCTTGGGGCGATGTACAAACATCCTACCAAAGAAGAAATGACCTTATCGGAAATTTGGTAAATACCGTAAAAGGGGCCGCCGATTTCGAGAAAAGCACCTTGACTGCCGTAATCGAAGCGAGAGCAAAGGCTACATCTATCACTGTTGATCCGACAAATATTTCACCGGAACAATTAGCAGCTTTTAATTCAGCACAGTCTGGAGTATCTTCTTCATTATCTAAATTATTAGTTTCTGTAGAACGCTACCCTGAACTGAAAGCCAATGCGAACTTCTTGAAATTACAAGACGAATTAGCAAGTACTGAAAACCAAATTCTTACGGCTAGGACTCGTTTTAACGAAGCGGTTATGCCTTACAACACCCACATCAAAACTTTTCCGAATTCGCTATTTGCAGGAGCCTTTGGTTTCAAGGAGAAAGCCTATTTCCAATCGGTTGCTGGAGCTGAAAAACCGGTTGAAGTAAAATTCTAAATATCCCAAATCAAAGGGGAGTTTAAAACATCAATAAATGTCAAAATCAGAAGAGTTTTTAACCAAAGAAGAAGAATCCGCCATAGTTGAAGCTATTCGTGTGGCTGAAAAAGAAACTTCTGGTGAAATTAGGGTCCACATCGAAAAAACAACTTCCAAAGTGCCTTTTGATAGGGCTTTGGAAGTTTTTCATGAATTGAAAATGGATGAAACCCATCTTAAAAACGGGGTTTTAATTTATTTGGCGGTAGCTGATAAAAAGTTCGTTATTTGTGGAGACCAAGGCATTAATGAGGTAGTCCCGGTAGATTTTTGGGACAGTACGAAAGATATTATGGCGACTCAATTTAAAACCGGTAATTTCAAGCAAGGACTAATCGATGGCATTGTAAAAGCCGGCGAACAGTTGCGCCACCACTTTCCGTATGAGGAAGGCGATACGAATGAATTGTCTAATGAAATATCGAAAGGATAATGGCTTTACAAAAAAAATATACTCCAATTTTGCTGAAACTGCTCCTTTGTTTCTTGTTTACTCAAATCAGTTTTGCCCAATTTGACATTCCTGAAAAACCAGAATTTCAAACTTCAGTTTATGATTATGCCAATGTTTTGGGTGCTGATGAAAAAGCACAACTAGAAGAAAAACTCATCCGCTATTCTGATTCTACTTCTACTCAAATCGTGGTAATTACCATCGAAAGTTTGAAAGGGGAGGATATTGGTATTCTTACTCCAAAATGGGGGCAAAAATGGGGGATAGGGGGAACGGCTAAAAACGATAATGGCGTTATCATTTTATTGGCAAAAGCCGAAAGAAAAATATGGATATCAGCAGGTTATGGACTTGAAGACCGATTAACTGCCGGAATTGGAGGGGAAATAACCAGAAATATTATTATTCCGGAATTTAAAGCGGGGAGTTATTACAGCGGCTTAGACAAAGGAACCGATGCCCTTTTTGATGTTTTCAAAGGCAAATACAAAGGCGAACGAAAACAAACCAAAGAAAAAAAATTTCCTGTTTTGCCCATTATAATTATAGTTGTAATTATACTGATGTTGATTTCTAGAAACAAAAACAGTGGGGGTAATTCTGGAAATTCCAGTGGTGGACCAAGTTTGTTAGACGTCATTATTCTGAGTAGTCTAGCTAGTGGCCGTGGTTCTTCCGGTGGATTTGGAGGAGGTTCATCCGGTGGGGGCGGATTCGGTGGCGGATTCGGTGGCGGATTTGGTGGCGGCGGATTCTCCGGTGGAGGATCTGGGGGAGATTGGTAACCTCTAATTTGAAGCGAATCTATAAAAAAAGTCACAATTCCTATACATTGGAAATGTGACTTTTTTCGTTTTATTCTACAAACCAAAAAGGATTTGATTACTCTTTTTCTTCTTTCCCTCCCTTACATTCTTTTTTTTCTTTACAACACTTTTTTCCTTCATTTCTTCCTCTTCCTTCTTTCATTTTTGCTTGATGTGTCTCTTGAATAGCTTTCCATTTCTCCAATTGCTCTGGCGACAAAATAGTTTTCATTTTGTTTTTCATTGCAATTTGTTCATCAAGAATTTTATTTTTTATTACAAATATTTGGTCGGCAGTTCGTTTTTTATCCTCTTCTTTTTTAGCCATTTGTTCCGCCCTCATAGCCTCTCTTTTAACCATTTGTTCCGCGATAATTTGTTTCACTTGTTCTTGCTGTTTGGCATTTAAGTCCAATTCTAGGGTCATTTTCTTTACCATGAGTTGAGTGCGTTGTTCAGATGACAATTTCTCCATACCGAATTCATTTCTTTCGTCTGGGGAATGTTTTTCTGTGTGACATTTTTTCTCCATTTCTTTCTTGCATTGGGCAAAAGTGGAGACGCTGACAGCTAGTAGGGCTGCTAAAATTAATTTTTTCATTTTTAAATATTTTTAAGTTAGATAGATAAGATATAAATAGCCACAAAAGGTTTAATCGCAGCTCAAAGTTTTTTCAAATGATGAAAATAAAATTCTTTAGTTTATTTTAACCAGTCCACCGCGATTTTCCTTTCTCTCGATGGATTGTTGTACAATCAAGAGGCCAATGGTAATCATGTTTTGCAGTTCATACAGTTCGGCATTGACATTGTGGCTTTTTAGCTTTTGGCCCACTTCGTTTTTCCAATGGGAAAGTTTTTCCATGGCTTTAATCAAGTCAGTGTCATTGCGCACAATTCCGGCATTTTGACGCATCAAAAGCTGTAATTCGGCTTTTGTTTTGGCAACATAATCGGGCTTGATTTCAGGTTTAGCCGTGACGTTCCAATCGGAAACGGTTCCGCTAAATTGGTTTTTTTCTAAAGCAGTGTCCGCCAAATAATGGTATATGGTATCGGAATATACCAAGGCTTCCAATAGGGAATTGGATGCCAAACGATTGGCACCGTGCAATCCAGTTCGGGAACATTCGCCACAGGCAAATAAATTCGCCACGGAAGTTTTGCCATTTTTGTCTACCACGATTCCGCCGCAAAGATAATGCTGGGCAGGAACCACGGGAATCCAATCTTTAGCAATGTCAATTCCAACGCTTTTGCATCGTTCGTAAATCATTGGAAAATGTTTTTTAAAACCTTCCAAATCCAAATGGGTACAATCCAAATACACGCAATCGTCCCCGGTTTTTTTGCGTTCTAAATCGATGCTTTGGGAAACAATATCACGAGAAGCCAAATCGCTTCTGGAATCATAATCCGGCATAAAGCGATGACCGTTTTTGGTACGCAAATAAGCGCCAAAACCACGAACCGCTTCCGAAATCAAGAAGGAAGTTCCCGTCGAAGCATCGTACAAAGCCGTGGGGTGAAATTGAATAAATTCCATTTCCTTGATAACGGCCTGGGCCCGATAAGCCATTGCGATTCCGTCGCCGGTAGCAATCACGGGATTGGTGGTATGTCCGTATAGGTGCCCAATTCCGCCAGTGGCAAGCAAGGTAAACTCCGATTGAAAAGTGAGGACTTCTTTTGTTTTTTGGTCTAAAACAAAAGCGCCCAGACAGCGGTTGTTTTCCGTGATTAAATCAATGGCGAGGTGGTAATCTAAAACGGTAATATTTTCTTTTTGATGGACTTGGCTTAAAATGGCGCGTTGAATCTCCTGTCCCGTTTGGTCCTTATGATGCACGACCCTATTTTCGGAATGGCCGCCTTCTTTGCTTAAATCTAAAGTTCCTTGGGTGTTTTTGTCAAATTTGGCGCCCCATTCAATTAACTCTTTTAATCGTTTAGGGCCTTCGGTGATTACCATTTTCACTATGGATTCATCACACAAGCCATCACCGCAAATTAGGGTGTCTTGAATGTGTTTTTCATAGGAATCTTCGATTTTGTCCGTGACGATGGCAATCCCGCCTTGAGCATATCTCGTATTGGATTCGTTTTCGTTTGCCTTGGTGACAATCGTAACTTTTTTATCCGGGAATCGTTCCGCAATTTTCACGGCAAAAGTCAATCCTGCAACCCCGGAACCTATGATTAAATAATTGGTTTGGATCATTATTTAGATAATTCAAGCATACGTTCAATAGGAATCAGTGCTTTTTTCATAATGTCTGCTGGAACGGTAATTTCTGGGGTTTCATTGAGCAAACAGTCGTACACTTTTTGCAAAGTATTCATTTTCATGTAGCCACATTCACTACAGGCGCAGGTGTTGTCCTCTTTTGCCGGTGCCGGAATAAGTATTTTTTCAGGAACTTCCTGTTTCATTTTATGAAGAATACCTGCTTCGGTGGCAACGATAAATTTGTGGCTTGGATCTTTTTTTACAAATTCAATCATTCCTGCGGTCGAACCGATATAATTGGCTGTTTTTAGAATATGGGTTTCTGATTCAGGGTGCGCAATGATTTTGGCATCGGGATTTTCTTTGTAAAGCGCAATCAATTTATCGAATGAAAAAGCTTCATGCACCACGCAAGAACCGTCCCAAAGCAACATCTCGCGTCCTGTTTTTTCGATGATATATTTTCCTAAATTTTTATCTGGGGCAAAAATGATAGGCGTTTCCTTTGGAATGGATTCCACGATTTTCACCGCATTTGAGGAGGTGCACACAATGTCAGTCAAGGCTTTTACCTCGGCAGAGCAATTCACGTAGGTAATGACAATGTGATCGGGATGTGCTTCGGTAAATTTTTTGAAATCTTCGGGAGGGCAGGATTCCGCAAGCGAACAACCCGCTTTCAAATCGGGAAGGATTACTTTTTTGGTTGGGTTCAATATTTTTGCCGTTTCGGCCATAAAATGCACCCCAGCAAAAAGGATGATATCGGCATCCACTTTCAT
>CANHNG010000038.1 GCA_947461915.1 Flavobacteriaceae bacterium | reverse complement strand
CTTATTACTTTGGCTATAGGCTGCGCCTAGTGCAAAAAGACAAATAAAAACAAGCAATTTAAGAATAGAAATGGGGATTATTCTTTTCATTATTCAGATAAATAGTATTATAAATTACAAATTTTACAAAAAATTAAAAACAAAAGGGAATAAATTTATAAAATTAACTTTTAATATAGAAAATAGGGGTTTAAAATTCAAAAAAAATAGAAATTACCTTTTTCACTATTTTGCTTCAAATGGGATCTTATTTTTTGCAATTTATTGATTATAAATAGGTTTATCACAAATTATACCAAATTTTTGTGAATTTGGAGAACTAAAAAAGATTCTAATAAATTGACCCTTCACAAGTTTTTTGGTTTGCAAAGCTATTCCTTGATGAACTGCAGCGTTTTTTTCTCGTTTTCTTTGGTAACGGTAATAAAATAGATTCCATTACTTAAGGTCGATGTGTTTAGCGATAAATCGCTTGCTGCCGAGACTTCTTTTTGGAGGATGATTTGACCAAGTGTATTGGCAATAGTATAGCTATTTGGCAGACCAAAATTATTTGGAATACTGATATTCAACATTCCTTTTGTAGGGTTTGGATACAGGTAAATATCATTTGATGTTTCAAACTCCTTGGTTCCAAGTGTATTGGTGGTAAACTGGATGTTTTCTATTGTTGTATATTCTGCTCCAGAGGCAACGATAGTTAGTCCATTTGTAGATTTAATATTGTAATAGCCACTTCCACCAGCACAACAAATCCCGTCACCTTGAGAGTCATATATGGTGAAAGTATAACACTGGTTATTAGCTAATGTCCAGTTTCTAGTTATGAGTGTTGGTAAAGGTAAAATTTCAGAATGCTTGCCCGTATAAGGACCACCACTATATTTAACGACACCAGAACCATCTTTTAAATCCCAAGTAATTTCATCACCCCAAAAATCTTGTTGTAAATTAAACACATAGTTAGTGAAGTTATAATTGACAGGGCCAAATGTTTTAGTATGCATGTCGTTGCTGACTCTTTGGTCAGTAGTTCCATTTGTGGTTGTTATGCTTGCAGTTAATATACCAAAAGAAGCTGTATTTAGCAGTGTTACAATAGTAGATTCATTTTGGGCTAAAGTTCCTGTCCAATTTTGGGTTTGATTTGCACCTCCACCTATAGAGTAATTTAAAGTTATTGCTGTTAAAGGGGAAGTACCTCTATTAGTTAATATTACTTTCTTATTAACAGGGGCGGGTAAAGATGCACAGTCAGAAACGCCGTCTAAACTATAATCGGTTTCAATTTTAACTTCTGCATCAATCGCAAATAAAGGGATTACTGTGCCTTTTATTGAGGTTTTTAAAGTACTTCTTCTAACGGCATTATTCATAATGACTGTTATCCTATCTTTTTGATTTTGAGTAAAAATGTTCATACATTCGTCGTTAGTATAATCCATATAATTCTCGGTCATATCATTTCCAGGATCTGTAGGACAAGAGTCATAAGTAGTAAGACAATCATAGTTTTCCCATCCTGCTTTTGGAGTGTCATCACAATAATCGGATGCATTGCAGTCTTTGGTGTTACTATCGCGACTGCCTCCGTCGCCCCAAATATGTCTTAATCCTAGAAAATGTCCTATTTCATGGGTCATTGTTCTTCCTTTGTCATAAGGGCTAGCTAATAAAAAGGAAGTATTAATGTCACTGCTGCCAAAAACATCATAACTTGAAACAACGCCATCTGTAATTGCCGTTCCGCCTGAATCAAGACCAGATAAGCCTGAAGCTTCTGGAAATTGAGCATAACCCAGTATGTCATCACTTATGTTAAGAGTCCACATATTCAAATATTGGGTAGGATCCCAAATCGTAGCTGGTTTTACAATTAAATCTATATCATTACCTCGTCCAGCCCATGATGTTTGTGTAAAAGCCACACGGTCAATCCCGTTAGTTGGATTTCCGTTTGGGTCCTGTTTGGCAAGAACAAATTCAATTTCAATGTCTGCTGCAACTGGGTTAGTGCTTGTCCCTCCTCGTGTGCCTATCTTTTTCCTAAAATCTTGGTTCAAAATCGTAATCTGTGATTCTACTTGAGCATCAGTAATGTTTGGTGCCGTGCCAACAGCTTGGCCGCTATGAACCACGTGAACCACAACAGGTATTGTTATTACTGTTGCGGCTATTTTAGAACTGTTTCGGGTAGTTTTGTATTTGGTAACCAATGGGTTTAACCAAGCCTCAAATTGTGCATCGTTTAGTCTGTTTGGGTTTTTTTCTTGAAGAAATTGCTCGTATTCTACAGTAGCACATCGAATGATTCCATTGTTTGGATTGCTATTTTTTGTAGTCATGGGCTTGCCAAATAAAGTTTTGTCTGATGGGCTTTTAACCTGACCATAAGTATTGGCAAAGGCAAAGAAAAAAAGTAGAACAAGGATTTTATGGATAGAAAGCAGAGTAGATATTTTCATTATTTTAATAAGTAATTTGCTCAAAGATAAGCATATAAGGCCCTAATGTCAAGTCGAAGATAACAATTTGAGATTTTTATTTTCCGTTAAAAGCGGTCATCGTATTTTCTAATCCGGCGGTTCCAAATGATTTTATAATTTCGGAAGCCAATTCTAATCGTTCTGGAAGTTTTGTTTTTTCGTCTTCGTTCCATTCGCCCAGAACATAATCGACTTGCTTTCCTTTTTTGAATTCGTCGCTGATGCCAAAGCGGAAACGGGTATAATCGGTTGTGTTTAAAGTCGCATGAATGCTTTTAAGTCCGTTGTGTCCGCCGTCGCTTCCTTTTGGTTTGATGCGGATTTTTCCATAGGAGAGATTCAGGTCATCGGTAATAATCAGGATATTTTCGAGAGGAATATTTCCCTTGTCCATCCAATATTTCACCGCTTTGCCGCTCAAATTCATGTAGGTGTTGGGCTTCAAAAGCAAAAAAGTCCGGCCCTTAAATTTGTACTCGGCAAGCGAACCCAGTTTTACGGTTTCGAAGGTGATTCCTTCCTTTTTGGCGAAGAAATCGACGACTTTAAAACCGATATTGTGCCTTGTATTTGCATATTCGGCGCCAATATTACCCAGTCCGACGATTAAATATTTAGTACTCACGCTTTTTATATTGTTTTTTTGGGGTTCGTGAACCTCCGGTTTCATACATTCTGTATTAACTTCTGTTTTTGTTTTTGAAAAAAGTGCGTTTAACCATTTTAACATATCGTAAAAGTAATCTAATTACTTAATTTGAAAAGCAGATGCTTTAAAAATTTGAAAAAAGAGGATTAATGATGTACGCCCTAAAACAAAAAAAAGCACCAGTTGTACAACTGATGCTTTCTTGAAAATTGATTTGAAAAAATTTTATTTTTTCTTTCCTTTTGCAGGTGCTTTCGCTGCTTTTGCTGCTTCTTGAGCTGCTTTCATGGCGGCACGAGAAATCTTCACTTGACAAATAACGGTATTGTCTGGATGTATCAATTTGAAATTTTTGGTTTCAACTTTGGTCACATACAGTTTATTACCCATCTGAAGTTCAGATATGTTAGCTTCAATGTAATCAGGAAGATTTTTAGGTAAGGCTCTTACTTTTAGTCTTCTTTGATTTAAACGTAAATCACCACCCAACAATACCCCTGGCGATGTTCCAACAATTTTAACAGGAACTTCCATAGTAATTTCTTTGCTTTCATTCAATTGAAAGAAGTCAATGTGTAAGATTTTGTCTGATACCGGGTGAACCTGTACGTCTTGTAAAACTGCATTGTAAGTTTTTTCTCCAAGTTCAATCGCCACAGTGTGCGCGTTTGGAGTGTAAACCAAGCTTTTGAATGCTCTTTCATCTGCTGAAAAATGCACTGGTTGATTTCCTCCGTATAACACGCAAGGAACCGCTCCAGCATTACGTATGGCTTTAGTCGCAACTTTGCCCACGCTTTCTCTTTCTGATCCTTTAATTGTAATCGATTTCATTGTAAAAAAATATAGTTAATAAATAATAAATTACTTAGTTGTTTGTTGTTGGTTTATGGTTGTTGGTATTGACTTTTGCTATCAACCCTCAACTATAAACCCTCAACGGTATTACATTAAAAATTTTCCGCTTATGGAATTGTTGTGTTGAACCATGTGCATTACTTCAGCAAAAAGAGGCGCACAACTCACCACTTTTATTTTGTTTGATTCCTTCTTTAACGGAATAGAATCGGTCACTATCAATTCGCTCAATTGCGATTTTTCTATTTTTTCGTAAGCATCTCCAGACAGAATAGCATGGGTACAAATCGCTCTAACGCTCAGGGCTCCCTTTTCTATCATCAAATCGGCGGCTTTCGCCAAGGTGCCTCCCGTATCAATCATGTCGTCAACTAGGATTACATTTCGGCCTTTCACTTCGCCAATGAGCTCCATGGTATCGATAACATTGGCTTCTTTTCTATGTTTGTAACAAATAACCACATCCGAATTTAAAAATTTAGAATAAGCATACGCTCTTTTAGAACCTCCCATGTCTGGAGATGCAATAGTCAAATTTTCTAAATTTAAACTTTTTACATAAGGCAAAAAGATAGTCGATGCGAAAAGGTGGTCTACTGGTTTTTCAAAGAATCCCTGAATTTGGTCCGCATGCAAATCCATGGTCATTATTCGGGTTGCTCCGGCGGTTTCTAACAATTTAGCAGTCAGTTTTGCCCCAATCGGAACCCTTGGTTTGTCTTTTCTGTCTTGTCTTGCCCAACCAAAATAAGGAATTACGGCAGTTATATGTCTTGCCGAAGCGCGTTT
This sequence comes from Flavobacteriaceae bacterium, assembly GCA_947461915.1. Taxonomy (GTDB): domain Bacteria; phylum Bacteroidota; class Bacteroidia; order Flavobacteriales; family Flavobacteriaceae; genus Flavobacterium. The sequence goes on along the minus strand of CANHNG010000038.1, from coordinate 4,872 downwards.
TGCAGCATCTATCATCAGCAACAATTCCATCAGGTTATCAGCATTTGGAAAAGTAGAACAAACAATAAATACCCGCAGTCCTCGGATTGATTCTTCATAAGACGGCTGAAATTCTCCGTCACTATATTTGGACATTGTCATTTTACCTAAAGGAATCCCGTATTCCTTTGCCATTTTTTCAGCAAGATAAACACTTTGTGAACACGCAAAAATTTTAGCCTCCGGCTTTAGGTTTGACATTAAATTTGTTTTTTTATTTTGCTACACTCCAGGATAATTCAGCTTTTAAACATTTTAAAATCCAAATTTTTGTATGCACCTCGGGTGTAGTAAGTTAGTCTGTTTCCTTTTAACGAGGTGCAAATTTAGCAATAAAATCGAACTTGGAAAGGAAATTTTAGAGAATTTTTATTAGAATTTGTTATTATATTTTTTACATTTGCACCGTGTTAAAGGAAAAGACGTTTAGCTATCGCTAAATATCTCTTTATTGCGTTGAAATAACTGTTGTTATTTCAGGTCTGCTAAGCCCGGATGGCGGAATTGGTAGACGCGCTGGTCTCAAACACCTGTGGGAAACCGTGCCGGTTCGACTCCGGCTCCGGGTACTAAGTCGTACCAAAAACCTCTAAAGAAATTTAGAGGTTTTTTTCTTCAAAAAAATCACAGAATTTATTTAAATCAGAAATCAAAAGGTTAGATTTTTTATCTGAACAGTGTACTAAGTCGTACCAAAAACCTCTAAAGAAATTTAGAGGTTTTTTTCTTCAAAAAAATAACAGAATTTATTTAAATCAGAAATCAAAAGGTTAGATTTTTTATCTGAACAGTGTACAAAAACCGCTTCGAAAGAAGCGGTTTTTTTTGTGACTTGTTTTTAGTTTTCAAGCTTTGTGACTTCAAATTAATGAGAATCAATGGCTCTATTTATAAATCTAAAAAGGAAAAGTATCATAAAAAGCGCGGACTTCGATTAAAAACAATTTAAATCATTATTGAAGATGCATACTGGCAAAATCACAAATGTGGCTTATCCTATCAATCTCACTTTATACCAAAAACATAACTTCCCCAATACAACATGGCGAAACCGATGACCAATCCCGAAATCACCACTAATATAAGTCCTGGCAAAAGCATTTCTTTCATTTTCATTTGACCGGTGGCCAAAAGAATAGCGTTTGGAGGAGTCGAAATCGGCAGCATAAAGGCGGCCGAAGCGCTAAAAGTAATGGGTAACATCAAAAATAGTGGATTGATTTTCAGCGAAATGGATAGCGCCACACACAATGGCAACAAGGCCTGCACTACCGTTACATTTGCAACCAGTTGGGTCATCAATAAGGCTATAAAGCAAGCGGCCAATATGATGACTATGATGTGATTTCCGGACAGTAAATCAATCTTCGAGGCAAACCAAAGGGTTAATCCTGAAGCTTCAAATCCTTTTTCAAGGGCAAAGCCACCCCCAAAAAGCAATATGATTCCCCATGGAATTCGACTAGCCGTATTCCAGTCCATTATGGTGCTGCCAGGGCTGTTTTTTGAGGGGATAATAAAAAGTAAAATACTGATAAAAACCGCTACAACAGCATCAATAATATAATATGATTTTGAAAAAAGAGTACTCCATCCCGGGATTCGGAATGATCCAATAGCGATATCAGCCCTAAAAATCATTAATACAGCAAAAAGTAAAAACACAAACAAAACTACTTTTTGTTCAAAGGTTACTTTGCCCAGTTTCATGTTTTCAATTTGAAAAAATGTGCTGTCAATAATTTCCAGCTTTTTCTTAGGTCTAAAAAAGAGATATAATATTAAAAAAGCAGCTATCATCAACAAGATGTAAATAGGAAAAGCAAAAATCATCCAGTTGGCAAAATTGATAGTGGGTCCATTTTTAAAGTGGGATTCATAGATTTTTAGAAAAACTAAATTGGTTGGCGTTCCAATCAAAGTGGCCATTCCGCCTATTGAACTTGCATAAGCAATCCCCAGAAGCAATCCCGTTTTAAATCTCCCGATTTCTTTTTCGCCATAGATTTCTACTAATTTTTCTATTACAGAAATCCCAATGGGAAGCATTAATAGGGCAATGGAAGTATTGGACATCCACATGGAAAGTAAGGAAGTAATCAGCATGAATCCCGCTAAAATTTGAAAAGTGCCTTGCCCAAAAATCATTAAGGTACGCGAGGCAATTCGTTTGTGCACTTCCCATTTTTCTATTGATAAGGCCAGCAAAAAACCACCGATATACAAAAATATGACTTCATTGAAATAAACTTTAGAGATTTCTTCGCCGCTAACGATTCCCATCAACGGGAATAATAATATGGGCAATAGCGAGGTTATGGCAATAGGAACCACCTCTGTAACCCACCACCCAAGCATCCATATCGCAATTCCGAGCATGATGCCAATATTTGGATTTGCCTCGCTAGGATTGAGCAGGGTGCTTAAAAGGATAAAGGCAATTGGAAAAAACAATAGTATTATTTTTCTTTTGAAGGTTTTATCTTTCATGGTTCAATTTTTTATGGAAAAAGGATAGGAACAGCATCGTTTGACATCTTTGTTGGGTCATGACCTGAATTTGGAACGACACGAAATATCCAATTAAATTCGGAATTCATCTTTTGAGCATAGCTCTGACTATTGGAAAAGAAATAATGGGCACGATCCAGACGATTTAATCCCTGCAAGTCGCTAGCGGTATTGTGCCGAAGCGAGGAATCAGATCCATAATTGTCTAATTCTCCAACGGTAATGTACAATTGTCTGCCAAAATAATTCTGGGGTTGTATGGATGTGATGGGGCTATTCATGATTCCGTATGGAAAATTAGCCACGCCATCCGGAACCGTGTACCATCCGCTATTAGCGGCTATAGCCTTGTTGTATCGGGCATTCGGTTTTAATAAAACAAAACGATGCACAAATTGACCTCCTCCCGAATGTCCAAATAGATCATAGGTTAGGGCATTACTTCCAGAATTGGTTTTAATAAAATCAAAGAGTGGCTCGATTATAGAAAAGGTCCAAATAGTTTCCTTGTTTAGGGTTTGGGGCGTGGGGAAATTCCCATCTTGATACACATTCCCAATAATATAGGAACTTCCACTAGGAAAATCAGCAATGGTAAATTCAGGGGCAAAAACCATGAAACCATACTGATCGGATGCTTTGACCCAGATATTCCGGTAATCTATTGCGTTTCGTTCATCACCATGGAAAACCATGACAATCGGCATGTTTTGCCTGTCTCCAGAGGGGATGTGATAAAAAACGTTTATTGGTTTTTGCGGCAACTCCGAATAGGAAAAAACAAAGCTACCAGAGCCCGAATTCAATAGGCCCGAATCGCTTTCTGGTGTACTATTTTTAGTGCATGAAGCAAGTGCGAAAAAAAGTACCATTTGGATTGCCATAAAATGATTTTTCATAAATCAATTGAATAAAATTTTTGTGTATATGGTGATGCAAGTTGATATAAAAAAAATGAAAATCAAAATTAAATTGTAGTTTAGCCTTATCAGAAGCAAGTCGAGATTACAGACTCAAATAGTTCACTGCAAATTAATCTATTTTCACTGCAAAAAAATGCAAATTAAGGACAAAGACACTCTTTTTGGATGTTTAAAAAATAAAAATTATTTTTTCAATAGCTTAACTATAGTTCACTAATGTTAAAATCAAAGCACCAATTAATTTTTTTTAAGAAAACGGCCTTCCAGTTTTTTTACTGCTGTTTCATGGCGCTTTTCGTCTCTTTTTTTATAGAAAGAAAACTCCAACTTCCTTCCAATTTCGAAAAAGGCTATGCTCTTATGGAGATGCTTTTGTTTGGGTATTCGGTGTTTTATGTGAATTCCGTTTTTTTTGCAAAAGAAATGGTGGCCAACAAAAAATACACTTCTTTTTTGATTAAAAATACACTCTTTATCGCTGCTTTAATTCTGGCCTGCTATTTTCTTAGGATTTTTCTAAAAATAAATATCCCTTACTTGGCCGATGAAATTTTGTATGTCGATTCGTTTTTGGTGGTGTTTACTTTGGCAAGCTCCCTTTTTTATTCGGACTGGATCTATCAGATAGAAAATAAAGCAGCAATGTACCGTTTAATAAAGGAAAAAAATAAATTCGAGGTGGATTTGTTAAAAAGTCAATTTAGCCCTCATTTTCTCTTTAATACCCTTAACTCCATCTATTCAAAATGCCATAGCACGAGTCCAGATGCCGCTGTTATGATTCATAATTTATCTAACTTTATGCGGTATTTAATTTATGATTGCTCCAGCCAGAGGGTGTTAATCAGTAAGGAAGTAACCCTGATTGATGATTTCATCAAATTGTATAAGTTAAATTACAGTGCTGACATCAACATCACCTTCAAGCACAAATTATTTGACGAAGGCCAACGCATTGCCCCGATGCTGTTACTTAATTTTATAGAAAATGCCTTCAAACACAGCCAAGTGGGCGTTTCAAAAGAATCGTATGTAAAAATCGAATTGGCAACAGATCAGGATTTCCTGTATTTTAAGGTAGAAAACAACAAAGTGACCCTGCAAAACAAGCTAGAAAAAGGAATAGGAAACCACAACACGATTTCAAGATTGGAACTGGATTATATAGGACAATACGAATACGAGGTTACCGATTTAGAAAACCGCTACACGGTTAATTTAAAAATACGATTATGAAATGAGCATAACCAAAAATTGGTCGTAAACACCAAAGATTATATGTGAATTACATATGACCGATAAAAAACAATAAATAGCAACATATGAAAACCATTAAATGCTTTATAATTGATGACCAGGAACCTGCTTGTCGACTCATCGAAGAATACATCTCTAAAAT
>CANHNG010000037.1 GCA_947461915.1 Flavobacteriaceae bacterium | reverse complement strand
AATCCCTGCCGAATTTAATGAAAGATGTAGCTTGCTATATGTAGATATAAAAAATGAAAAAGCATTTTTAGCAACCAAACTTTTCATCACCTTTAAAGATTGTACGGGTACCATAATTTTTCAGTCGGAGGTTGGGAAAAGCAAAGAAAAAGAATATCAAAAAGCTTATTTCGAAGCTCTAAACGAAGCTTTTCAATCTATTTATACTTTACAGTATAAATATAATCCAGGTTCCAATATGACTTTAGCACCGAAAACAGCAGCAAATCCCGAAACGATTCCAACTGCAATGGTTTCCGACAAAGTTGCAACAAATAGTATTAATGACGCCAAAGTTATTGAAGGTAAAATTTCAAATTTACTTTATGCACAACCAACCTCTTATGGATATCAATTGATTGATAGCGAACCAAAAGTAGTGATGAAAGTATACAAGACTTCTAATCCGGTGAGTTTTATGGCAACAAAAGGGAGTGTCCAGGGGATTTTAGTAGCTAAGGACAATCAGTGGTTTTTTGAATATTATCAAAATGACCAGTTCATTTCTGAAATGATAAACGTCAAGTTTTAGGGTTCAGACCTGCCTTTCGGCAGACAGGTTACAGATTAAGAATTTTAAACATCTAGTATCCGTACTTACTTTTCCAACGGTTTTTTAAAAATTCCCTAGTATTGTTTTCTCGTGAATTGTCTCCGGGATTGTATAATGCTGTCTCGGAAATAGCGTCAGGTAGAAATTCCTGCTCGGAAAAGTTATTGGCATAATCATGCGAATATTTGTATTCGTCGCCATAACCCAATTCTTTCATTAATTTTGTGGGTGCATTTCTTAAATGAATGGGAACTGGCAAATCACCGGTTTGTTTAACCAATTGTTGTGCATTTCCAATAGCTAAATAAGAAGTATTACTTTTAGGAGAGGTCGCCAGGTAAATAGCGCATTGGCTCAATATAATTCTGCTTTCGGGATAGCCAATGGTGGCAACAGCCTGAAAAGTATTGTTCGCCATGATAAAAGCGGTTGGATTTGCATTCCCAATATCCTCACTGGACAAAATCAGCATTCTTCTTGCGATAAATTTCACATCTTCCCCACCTTCAATCATCCGGGCAAGCCAATATACCGCGCCGTTTGGATCACTGCCTCGAATTGATTTTATAAATGCTGAAACAATGTCATAATGTTGTTCGCCACTTTTGTCATACAAAACGGTATTTTGTTGTACGAGTTCAAAAACTCGGTCGTTGGTGATTGAAATTTCGTTCTCCTCCGAAGCGTTTACGACGAGTTCAAAAATATTTAATAGTTTGCGTCCGTCTCCACCCGAAAGTCTTAATAGTGCTTCTGTTTCGGTTAAATTGATTTTTTTTGTTGCCAAAAAGGCATCTGTCTTAATGGCGCGATGCAATAATGTCTCCAAATCATTTTTGGTAAATGCATTCAAAACATACACTTGGCAACGGGATAATAAAGCGGGGATAACTTCAAAACTCGGATTTTCGGTCGTGGCACCTATCAAGGTTATCCATCCTTTTTCAACAGCTGCTAACAAGGAATCTTGTTGTGATTTGCTGAAACGGTGAATCTCATCAATAAATAGAATAGGATTTTTCGAGGTGAAAAGTCCGCCACTTTGTTTGGCTTTTTCTATCACGTCACGTATGTCTTTAACGCCGGAATTGATGGCACTCAAAATATAAAATGGACGCTTCGATTCTTGGGCGATGATTTGTGCTAAAGTCGTTTTTCCGGTTCCTGGCGGTCCCCAAAAGATTAAGGATGGAATGATTCCTTTTGCTATTTGTTGTGTCAATGAGCCATTTGGTCCAACCAAATGCGATTGACTGATGTAATCCTCTAGTTTTTGAGGGCGAATGCGTTCTGCCAGTGGTGCTTCCAAGGTAATTTTAGATTTTAGTTTTCTAATTTTAGATTTGATGAATCACAAATTTATGATATTGCAGTTAGAAATGGTATGATATTCTGGCAAACTTATTCAGTCTATATTCTATCCTCTATTTTCTATTCTCGTTTTCCTATATATGACAAAATAGCATTAACTTGCTTTTGGATAAGTTTTTGAGTAATGTAAAATCAGAAATCTAAAATTCCTAATGAACGACAATCATTTCAAGTATTCCAATTCAGTAATAGGATTGCCCCTTTTTTTTGTGTGGTTCTTGTGGTTTATATATTGGATAGAAATCAAATTTGATTTTGATTTCATCGAAAATGGAATTTTTCCCAGAACGGTTTATGGTTTTCAAGGCGTTATTTTTAGTCCTTTTATTCATGCTGACATTGAACATTTATATAACAATTCAATTCCACTTTTGGTTTTGTTAGCTGCCTTGCGCTATTTTTATGCCAAACAATCAATACCTGTTATTGGTTATGGAATTTTGCTTTCAGGATTAATTACTTGGATAATTGGCAGGGATAGTTACCATATTGGCGCTAGCGGTTTGATCTATGTCCTGGTAAGTTTTGTTTTTTTTAAAGGAATTCAAACCAAGTATTATCGGTTGGTTGCTTTGTCCTTAACTGTCGTTATTGTTTATGGAGGTATGGTTTGGTATATTTTTCCAAAGGTCGAAGAAACTATCTCCTGGGAAGGACATTTGGCGGGTTTGATTACCGGATTCGTGCTTTCTTTAATTTACAAAACCCCCGAATTTAAGAAGATCATCAAATACGACTGGGAACACCCTGACTTTAACCCACAGGAGGACAAGTTTATGCAGCGTTTCGATGAAAATGGTAATTTTGTTAATCTCCCTGTGGTTGAGATTGAAGAAGAAAACCCAACTTATTTTAATTCAAATTCTCAAGTGAGTTATACAATTATCAATAAAAAAAATGAATCAAAACCGGAGCTTTGATTCATTTTATATATTTTTGAAATCTACAATCTACAATCTGCAATCTAACTTCTCTGTCTCACTACTTCATATAAAAAAGCACCACAAGCAACGGAAACGTTCAACGAACCAATGGTTCCGAACATTGGTAATTTTGCTTTTTCATCCACGATTTTCAGTACGGAAGAGTTGATTCCTCTGTCTTCGGAACCCATAATGATAGCGACCCCGTCTTTTAAATCAATTTCATATATGTTTTGATCTGTTTTTTCAGTAGCCGCCACTGTTTTTATTCCCGACCCTTGAAGATAGAATATGGCGTCTTTGATGTGTTCCACTTTACAAATGGGGATATTAAACACAGCACCTGCCGATGTTTTTACGGTGTCACCGTTTACGGGAGCCGAACCTGCTTTTTGTACAATAATTCCATTTACACCCGTACATTCTGCTGTTCTTATTATGGCACCAAAATTACGCGCATCCGAAATTTGATCCAGAATCAAAAATAAAGGCACTTTTCCAGATTCAACGGTTGCCTCCACTAAGTGTTCTAATTCTATAAAACCTATTGGAGAAATCGAAGCTACCGCACCTTGATGGTTGTTTGGTGTTAATCGATTTAGTTTTTCTACAGGAACATAGGAAAAATTTACGTTGGCACGTTTCATGACTTTCATCAAGTCTTTCATTAACTCGCCCGATATTTCTTTTTGAATGAATACTTTATCGACTGCCGCACCTGATTGAATAGCTTCTATAATTGCTCGTATTCCAAAAATTAAATGCTCTTTTTCCATGGTGCAAAGATATAAAAAAAACCGCTCTATTTCGGAGCGGTTTCTTAATGTTCTAAGAGATTCTATTTTAGTAAGATGGTTGCGTAAAGTCCTAGAATCATAATAACCAATGTAACAAAAAAAGCAAAGAACCATTTTATCATGTCGGTTTTGGTTTCTTTTATTTGAATTTCCATTTTTTGCATATCGGTTCTTAGTTGCATTTCCATTTTTTGCAAATCAGATTGCAATTCGCTTTTGTATTGAGTATTGATTCGTGTAGTATTGTTTTCAATACTTTCATACAAAATCTCTGTAAAAATTTTAGCCCTATTGTCGTCGAGTTTCAACTCTTTTCTAAAAAAATCGTAAAGTTTTATTTCGGTAGCACTCATTTTGTTTTGTCTTAATGAAACTAATTATATATCAAAGATATAAAACTTATACATTAGTTAATGCTTTTTTCGATTCTAATAATTTAGGCCTATTTCTTTTTTCATGATAATTATTTTTTAACAACTTGTATTACTTCAATTATTGCTCTTATTTCCGATTTTCCGGCTTTTCTTTTTCTTAAAAAACTGGATAAATATGGAATCAGATTCCATATTTATCCAGTTTTTTGAAGTCTAAGTCCATTTATTTGACAGCTATTTTTTTTGAATGAATACTTTGTCAACCGCTGCTCCTGCTTGCATAGCCTCAATAATGGCTCGTATACCAAATATTAGATGTTCTTTTTCCATGGGATAAGACAAAAGGTATAAAAAAAACCACCCATTTTACTGGGTGGTTTTGAAAACTTAATGGTTTTTAATTAATTGTGAACTGGTGTTTTTGTTACCATTGTCGGAATAGGACTAGGTGTGTTTGGGTTTGCATTTACCTCTACTTGTGGATATAAAAAGCGTTGAGGTGTTCCTGCGTACCCTGTTTTTAATTGGATTTCAGCGATGTTATTGGTTCTTCCAAAATCATTAAAGCCTTCAAAGTTAGCCATTAAGTAGATGTATCTTTCTTGCATGATTTCTCTTAATAAGGCATTTTGATTTGTGATACTTGTTGGTGAAGGGTTCTCGATTCCGCTAGCATCAAAATCAGCGGCATCATATGCAGAATAATCAAATGTTTCAGTATCATAACCTGTATTATCGATTCCTATAGAATATCCAGTATTTAGTAATGCTCTATAATTATTATATGAAGTTAGGCCAGAAGTAAAAGAAGTTCTTGTATCTGATTCAGCAATAATTAACAACATCTCACCAAACGTTACCATAGGTAATGGAGAATCACTTCCAAATTTACCATTTGTCCCTCCATAGTCAGCACCATAAATGTTAAGAGAATAAGGTGAAAAGTACTCTTGGTTGTAAGTAAATGCAAATCTTGCAGATTCATCCGTTTTAGAATTACCTCTATACAAAGCATCAGTAGGATCTAACAATCGTGCTGCATAGCTGTCTCCAGACATATATGTGTCTCTATCATATACTAAGAAAGAATAGTATGGATTGAAATTTTGCACATAAGAATTTCCGAAAACAGCTTTTAAATCATCGGCAGCTACATCAATACCTAATAAAGCTTGTGTTTTTGCATTATCATAATCTTTTACATGAAGATAATATCTTGCTTTAAGAGAATGAGCTAGTTTTATCCATTTTGATGCGACACCTGCATAATAGATATCTTTATCTCCTGGTATTCCACTTCCAACAGACGAACTAAGGTTTGCAATAGCATCATCTAAAAGAATCTGTAATTTCGCGTAAATAGAAGCTTGAGTATCATATTTTGGAGACAGATTATTTCCTGTAATATCTAATTCAGAGTATGGTGCATCGCCCCATAAAGAAGTTACTGTGCCCATACAATGAGCTTCTATAACCTGAGCAGCTCCTTTTAAATTTGGATTTACTTCTTTAGCTGCTTTAACCTGCGTTAATTTTGCTTGAGTAATACAATTTACATAGGCATTATTCCAACTATCATCAAATTCTGATGCAGTTGTATTGTTCCAATTGTTTAATGCCGTGTATTGTCTGTCTTCTCCATTTGCTTGGTTAAGCCAAATCATTGCATCTCTAGCTGTTGCACTTGTTTGAAAAAATTGGTTGGCTAAAAGCACGCCCTGAAACAAGTTTTTAGCATCTGAATCCGCTAGCGAGTCTAAACTCACATTAGTGTCCTCAACATAACTAGTACATCCAATTGCTATAGAAAGCATTAGGCAAAGGCTTGCGGTTTTTATATATTTACTTTTCATTTTTTAGAATTTTAAGTTTACACTAAATATAACTGATTTAGAATTTGGATTATTAAAATACTGTAATCCTCTTCCGTTTGAACCTCCAGTAAGATTGGTTTCTGGGTCTTGGCCTAAATCTTTAGCTTCTGTCCATAACCATAAATTTCTTCCCGTTGCAGAAAAAGTAACGCTTTCAAATCCAATAATTTGTTTGTCGCTCAATTTTAAATGATAAGAGAAAGTTAATTCTCTCCATTTAACCCAACTTGCAGATTTAATAAATTGTTCAGCTACTGGTCCAAAACCTCCGCCAATACTTGTGTACCATGATTCATCAAGTAAAACAGGTCCTCCTCCAAAGTCATGAAGATTTCCCCTTACAGTTCCTGCAGGAATTGTAGATCCAGCATAATTTACTGTAGGGGATGTTAATGTTACTTCATTTGCAGTTTCCCATGTCCTACCAAAGTTGGTTAAAGCTCCATTTGTCCCGTCCCATAATTGACCTCCCATTGAAGCGTCAAATAAAGTGCTTATTTTGAAATTTTTGTACTCAATAGATGTGCCAATACCACCTCTCCATTTCGGATTAGGATTGCCAATCACCCCTTCAGACGAAGCAACTGTTGGGAATCCATTAGAATCCAATATCATAGTTCCGTTGGAATTTCTATCAAATTTACCACCCCAAAGGACTCCAAGAGGTTCTCCTAACACAGCGCGTGAAGATCCATTAGCGAATCCGTTAAGGAATAAAGAAGTTGTTCCGTCAAGATGAGTAACTTCGTTTTTGTTTTGGCTCCAATTTCCAAAAAGAGTCCATTTTATTTTAGAATCTGATGGTAAAATATTAGCGTCAAATTCTAATTCAATTCCTTTATTTTGAATTGTTGCAGAATTACCATAAGCAGAATTAAATGTCGAACTTCCGTTTAAAGGAACATTAACAAGCAAATCTTTAGTTTCATTAGTATAGTAAGTTGCAGTTAATTTGATTTTTTTTAACAATTCTAAATCGGTTCCAAATTCCATTTCTGTTTTAATTTCAGGTTTTAAATTTGGATTTCCTCTTGTTCCAGATTGTTGAAATGATCCGTTATAAACTCCAGAATCGTAACCTGGACCCCAACCTTCAGCTCCTGTTGCTGAAGAGTAATAAGTAGTTCCGTATCCAAAACCTGGAACAGAAGCTACTTGACCATAAGTTAAACGTAGTTTTCCGTTGGTTAATATTTTGCTTTCTAGATTGTTAGTAAATTTATATCCGAATTCTGCAGTTGGATAAAAGTACACTTTCAGATTTGGATCATAAGTTGAAGAAGTTTCAAAACGACCTCCAAGGGTTAAAAACAGATAATTTTTATAATCAAAAGCAGTAGAAAAATATGCTCCGCTTAATCTAGTGGTAGATCTGTTTAAAAACGTAGTTTTATCAAGAATCAAAGCATTGTCATAAGAAAATTTATTTGAATCGATTAAAAAGTTTTTATAAGAACCGCCTCTTTGAGCATAATCAGTTTCTGCTAAATTGAATCCTGTAAGATAATTTAAATTAATATTTTCATTCAATTTTAAATCACCTAAAGCCATGAAGTCGACATTGTATTGTTGAAAATCAATTACACTTTCGTCGGCGCTACCATCTCCGTTATTTTCAACAGAATTCACAGGGAACATAGTTAGTCTTTTGTCGCTATATCCGTCTATACCAACCCTTGCAAGTAATGAAAGCCAATTGTTAACTTCATGTTTCAGCTCAAAACCAGCAATGTAACGGTTTACCTTGTTTGGATTTGATTGAATATCAGTTGTCCAAAGTGGATTGTTATACCCTGGTGCTAAATCACCTGCATATGTTCCGATATCTTGCCGATACGCTCTTTGGCTGTTGAATGATGGCACACCAAATTCATCATAATGAGTTCCAATAAAATCTGAGTTGTCAAAATCTGCAGGACTTCTATATAAACCTAACATTAATCCACTTGTGTTTGAGCCTTGTTGAATTCTTTTTGAATTTACAGAAGAGTAACTGAATTTTCCTTTAAAGGATGTTTTCTCTCCAATTTTAGATTCAGTTGAAAAATCTAAACTAGTTCTCTCATAATTACTTTTACGAATAATACCTTCTTGTTTTGAATTTCCAAATCCTAAATAAAAGTTTGTACTTTCAACACCACCGCTAATTCCGATATGATTATCAATTAGCTGGCCGTTTCCAATAACAGCATCCATATTCGAATTATTGTAATTTGCTATGCTGTTTTTTCCGCCAGCGGCTATTGGGTAGATAGTATTTCCGTTATTAGACACAAAATAAGCTCCAGCTGCATCGTATATGTCAGAAGCGCCACTTCTTGTAGTTATTTTATCACCAAATGAATTGCGATCGTTTTTAGCCCAAACACCATCACTACCTTGTCCAAAACGATCTTGAAGATCCATTCTAACATTTGCTTTGTCAAAAGAAATGCTTGAGTTGATATCAACAGAAACTTTTCCTTTTTTTCCTTTTTTTGTTGTAATAAGAACAACTCCATTTGCAGCTCTATAACCCCAAAGTGCAGCTGCAGAAGCGCCTTTTAAAATTTGAACAGATTCAATGTCATTTGGGTTGATATCATTTAAACGATTTTGTTGTCCTACGCCGTCGGTTCCATCCCCATCTAAAACTTCATCGTTTGAAACTGGGATTCCGTCAATAACAAATAAAGGTTGAGTTGTTCCTGTAATAGAGTTTTGACCTCTAATTTGGATATAAGCACTTGATCCGGGGTCTCCTGAACTAGAAACGATATTAACGCTAGAAGCTTTTCCAGACAAGCCTTTTAATAATGAGGATTCTCCTGAATTAATTAGTGAGGTTCCTTTTACTTTGGAATAAGCTGAAGCATTCTGATTTTTTTTAACTTCAACACCAAAAACGTTAATAACAACTTCACTTAATTGTTGAGTGTCAGATTCCAATTTAACATTGACTTTAGAAGAACTTGCCAAAACTTCTTGGGTTTTCATCCCAATAAAGCTAAAAATCAAGATCTGGTTTGATGATGCTTTGATGGAATATTTTCCGTCAAAATCAGTTTGCGTCCCGGATTTAGTTCCTTTCACCAACACACTCACGCCTGGTAGAGGCATTCCTGCATTATCGGAAACAACACCCGAAACGGCTCTCTCTTGCGCAAAAGTGATTTGCGCCACAAGTACTACCAATAGTACTAAGAATCCATTAAACTTTAGTTTCATTGTTTATATATTTTGAATTAGTCTCCCAAATATCTTAATAATTTGTTAACTTTCCTAATAAAATATGTTTTTTATTGGAGGAGTGTAAATTATTTTACAACATTTAGGGTAAAATTTGTCACGTATTCTGGTTCTAGGTCAGGTTATCAAAATTTAATATTGTAATTTATGTGAATAAAAGTGTTGTAAAATTTCACCTCTTGATTGTTAAAAATTCCATTTGCGAAAGCTATTTTTAGCAGTCCGTTTTTTGTATGTAGACCAATTCCCAATCCTAGGCCTATTAAATCTCCCTTATTTTTTGCGCTGTCGTCTTGATAGAAACCATAATCCATTATGGAATGAATATATAAACTAGGAGAAGCAACATATCGGTATTCTGTTTGTATGGCCGACAAGAAATTGGCTTGTAAACTATTTTCCGCAAATCCGCGTATGGAATTACTTCCTCCAAAGCGGAATAATTCGTTTATGATATAAGTTTCACTATTTAAAAAATTAGTTCGAGAATTTATGTTAATACAATTTTTTTGATTCAAATAAAAGGTATGCAGGACGTCTAGCTTTATGTAAAACTGTTTGTTAGTTCCAATAGTTTCGGGGGAATCATTTGTGATTCTTTTT
>CANHNG010000036.1 GCA_947461915.1 Flavobacteriaceae bacterium | reverse complement strand
TACGCCGTAAAGAAAATACAAATTGAAGAAGAATTTGGCGTAATTCAATACCCTATTATTACAGCAACTCAAAATCCAGAGGATAGCATCAGCGGAATTCTTTATCAACTTAGCCCGAAAGAACTTCAACTAGCCGATACTTACGAAGGATTACATTATAAGCGTATTCAAGTGAAATTGGAATCTAATGAAATGGCTTGGACCTATAGTGCTGCCATTTAAATTTTTAAAAATAAGATTAAAACAGAGACTGAATCTGATTAAAATATAAAAATGAACAGAATAAACCAAAAATTACAAGAAAACAAAAAAATACTTTCCATCTATTTTTCAGCGGGTTACCCAAATCTAAACGATACCGTACAAATCATTGAGGATTTAGAAAAAAATGGAATTGACATGATTGAAATCGGATTGCCATTTAGCGATCCATTGGCAGATGGACCAACCATTCAAGAGAGTTCCACTCAAGCCTTGCATAACGGAATGACCACACAAGTCTTGTTTGACCAGCTTAAGGATATTCGTAAAACAGTTGCTATTCCGTTAGTGATTATGGGCTATTTTAACCCAATGTTGCAATACGGAATAGAAAATTTCTGCAAAAAATGTGCTGAAATTGGAATCGATGGCATAATCATTCCTGATTTGCCAGTGGATGTTTATGCAGACGAATACAAAGCCACTTTTGAGAAATATGGGTTAATAAACGTGTTTTTGATTACACCACAAACTTCTGAAAAGCGTATACATTTTATCGATAGCGTTTCTGATGGATTTATTTATATGGTCAGTTCGGCAAGCGTTACCGGTTCCCAGTCTGGTTTTGGAAGCGCACAAGAAAATTATTTCAAGCGTATCGCTGACTTGAATTTGAAAAATCCCCAAGTCATTGGGTTTGGGATTAACAATGCAGAAACTTTTAATCAAGCGACTGAATTTGCCAAAGGAGCCATTATAGGAAGTGCTTTTATCCAACATTTAACAGAAAATGGAACAGGGAAAATTGCCGAGTTTATAAAAACAATTCGGTAATTAAATCTTCAAGCAACCTACTTATTTTCCGACGTACTGAGCTTGAATGACTATATTTGCAAAGAATTAATCGAAACCTTAAAAGCCCTTCTGATATATGAAAGCTAGTCAATTACTGCTCATTGGGATTTTCTTTATTGGAAGTTCTGTCCTAGAAGCCCAAGAAAAAACTAGTTTAACGCTGGACGAAGCCGTCAATTTGGCTTGGACAAAAAGCAACGAGGTGATTTTGGCCAATACCAAAGTAAATACAAAAAAATACGAATTAGAATCGGTAAAAAACAACAAATATCCCGACTTGAAAGTATCGGGACAATACCAACAATTAGCGAAGGCTTCGGTAGATTTAAAAATCAATAAGGGGACTGACTCGAAACCGCCACCTACCGTTGACCGACTAATAATTGGTCAAGTGAATGCCAGTGTTCCCATTTTTTCGGGATTCAAATTACAAAATAGCATCAAAGCTTACGAAAATTTGTACCTGGCCGAAACGGCAACGGCAGCACAAACCAAGGAAGAAACGGCGATGAAAGTCGTGAATTATTACTCTGGTTTATTCAAGGCCCAAAAAACCATCGAACTACTAAAAGAAAATCAAAAAAAGGCACAACAGCGTGTCATTGATTTTAGCGAAATGGAAAAAAACGGAATTATTGCCAGAAACGATTTGCTGAAAGCACAATTGCAAGTTTCTAAAGTACAACTATCTATTGACGATACAAATGCTGATTTGAATATGGCAAATTATTATTTGGTTAGTCTTTTAAAATTACCTGAAGGAACAAAATTAGAAATCAAGGAAAGCGATTTTGCCAATTTTCAGATGACCAATATTCCAACCAGTGAACAACCCGCATTAGAAAACCGTAAAGATTTACAAGCCTTACAATTTCAGGAAAAAGCAAGTCAAGCCAACATAAAAGCCACTCGTAGTGCCTATTATCCTTCTATCGCAATGGTTGGCGGTTATACCACTTTAGATCTAAAAAATGTGGTTACGGTTCAAAACGCTATGAATATAGGATTAGGCGTTTCTTATGATTTGAGTGCCATTTTAAAAAACGGTACCATGGTAAAACTGGCCGAAAGCAAATCTCAAGAGGTCAAAAATTCAGAAGAAATGCTTACGGATTATATCAAGATTCAAGTCCAAAAAGGGATAGAAGACTATAATTTAGCATTGAAACAAAATCAGGTTTATCTACAAGCAGTCGAACAATCGGCTGAAAACTATCGAATTGTAAAAGATAAATACGAAAATGGACTTTCGGATACCAATGACTTACTCGAAGCCGATGTCGAGCAGCTAAACTCAACAATAAACTCGACTTTGGCAAAAGCCAATACCATCCAAAAATATTACGAGTTACTTTCCGTGACCGGACAATTAACACAATCTTTTAATCATTCAAAAAAATAACAATGCCTCAAATGGAAAAGAAAAAAACAAATACAAAATTTATCATAGTACTAGTAGTTTTGATCGTTTTGGGAGGTACTTACGGCACTTTCAAATACGTTCATTCCTTGTCCCACGAAAGCACGGATGATGCCCAAATCGAAAAAAACATGAATCCTATAATTCCTAAGGTTTCTGGCTATGTGGATAAAGTATACATCAAAGACAATGATCTTGTAAAGAAAGGCGATACCTTATTTACCATCGACAAACGAGATTTCGATTTGAAAATTGAAGAGGCAAAAGCCGCTTTACTGGCAGCCGAAGGCAGTTTTGAAGTTTCTAAAGCCGATATCAGCAGTGCCTTGGCAAGTGTTTCCGTTTCTGATGCCAATGTGCAATCGGCAGGTGGAAATTTAGAAACGGCAAAAATAAGATTGGAGCGCATCACCAATGACTTCAACCGATATGATAATCTATACAAAAATCACTCAATTACCAAGCAACAATATGAGCAAGCTTTAGCAGCCAAACAAGAAGCCGAAACCCAAGTTCGTATTTTGCAACAACAACAGAAAGCGAGTTCTTATCAAAAATCGGCAATAATAGCAAAATCAAAGGTATCCGATAAACAAACCGAAGTGGCTGCCGCCAATATCAAAAGAGCCCAAGCGCAACTCGATGCGGCAAAACTAAATTTGACTTACACTGTGGTTACGGCAGCTATTGATGGCCAGGTTTCCAAAATTGACATCCAACCGGGGCAATTGGTTCAACCAGGGCAATCCTTATTTTATATTATTAACAATACTACGGCTTGGGTAATTGCCAATTTCAAGGAAACACAATTGGATAAAATGGTCGTTGGACAAGATGTAACGCTAAAAGTGGACGCTTACCCTGATTATAATTTTAAAGGAACGGTCACTTCTTTTTCGCCCGCAACCGGTTCGAAATTTTCCTTGTTACCTCCTGATAACGCTACTGGAAACTTTGTAAAAACCATTCAAAGATTACCCATAAAAATCAGTTTGAACAAGTCAAACGATCCTGCAAAAGTAAAATTACTACGTCCGGGAATGAATGTAGAAGTTGACGTTCATTTGAATTAATACTGCCAATTTTTTAGACAATTCATAATTAATTACAATGGTCAAAACGGCTGACGACGATTTAGTAGAGTTTGGTTTTAGGAGGATTATCATTACGATAACCGCTGTCCTTTGTGCCTTGCTTGAAATTGTGGACACCACCATTGTAAATGTAGCTTTAAATAATATGCGCGGTAGCCTTGGCGCTACGCTGACTGATGTAGCTTGGGTTATCACCGCTTATGCTATCGCCAACGTGATAATCATCCCGATGACAAGTTGGTTTTCACAGCAATTCGGGCGTCGCAATTATTTTGCCGTTTCGATCATCATTTTTACCTTGGCATCCTTTCTGTGTGGAAATGCCAATAATATCTGGGAACTCGTCATTTTTCGATTCATACAGGGACTTGGTGGCGGTGCCTTATTGGTCACTTCTCAGACTATCATTACCGAAATTTATCCAATAGCCAAGAGAGGTATGGCACAAGCCATCTATGGAATGGGTGTTATTGTAGGACCAACCTTGGGCCCCCCTTTGGGAGGCTATATTGTCGATCATTTTTCTTGGCCCTATATTTTTTACATCAATATTCCTATTGGGATTATAGCAGCTTTACTCACGCTCTCGTTTGTAAAAAGCCCTAAATATGGTGAAAAAATAAAGGCCCGTCAGGTCGATTGGTGGGGTATTGTGTTTCTGACTTTGTTTGTAGGCTCATTACAATTTGTGCTGGAACATGGCCAACAGGACGACTGGTTCAACAACCAAATAATTGTTATATTGAGTGTAGTTTCTGTTTTTGGTTTATTGTTTTTCATTTGGAGAGAACTCACTTACAAGCATCCGATTGTTAATTTGAAAGTATTGAAAGATTCCAATTTAAAAGTGGGAACCATTATGGCTTTCATCCTTGGATTTGGATTGTATGGCTCTACTTTTATCATACCAATTTACACACAGTCTATCTTGGGGTGGAGTGCCGCCGATGCAGGATTACTCTTAATACCCGGGGCTGTAACCACAGGTATTATGATGCCTTTTATTGGCAAGATGATCCAGCGGGGAGTCCCGCAATCCTATATGGTAGCAATGGGATTTCTGATATTTTTCTTCTTTACCTTTTGGATGCGAGGCGTCCTTACTCCTAGTTCGGGTTCTGAACATTTATTCTGGCCCTTCATTTTCAGAGGCATCGGCTTAGGACTGCTATTTGTTCCCATTTCAACGCTTTCCCTTTCAACGCTTAAAGGAAGAAACATTGGTGAAGGTGCAGCTTTTTCAGGAATGTCAAGACAATTGGGCGGTTCGTTTGGCATTGCCATTATCACCACTTTTATCGCTCGATTCAATCAAGAACATCGATCCAATTTAGTGAGCCACCTTGACGTCACCTCTTTCCAAGTCCAGCAAACGTTACAAAAATTGCAAAACGGCTTTAAGTCCAAAGGGTATAGTGCCAATGAAGCTTTGGCAAAAGCCTATAAAGTAATCGAGTACAAAGTGACAGTACAAAGCTCCGTATTAACGTATATGGATATCTTTATGTATCTGGGAATCTTATTTTTGCTTTGTATTCCTTTTATTCTTCTGATTCGAAAAGGCAAAAAACGAGTAATCGTTTCGGAAGCAGTCTCACATTAATAGGAAAACTATCGTGTAAAAACCAACTGATTTCCTTTGGATAAATTGGCGTCAAATTGATAGCCTTCATAGTTAAATCCTTTTAAGTCCTCGATCGTTTCAGCATTCGTATCAATGATGTAACGCGCCATCAAACCACGAGCTTTCTTGGCAAAAAAGCTAATTATCTTCAATTTTCCGTCTTTATAATCCTTAAATTCCGGAGTGATTACTGGAACTTTTAATGCTTTGACATCGACTGCCGAGAAATATTCGTTGCTCGCCAAATTCACAAACAACTCCTCTTCCTGGAGTTCTTTATTTAAGGCCTTGGTAATAATAGATTTCCAAAATTCGTATAGATTCCTGCTTTCGTTAATGGGCAATTTGGTTCCCATTTCCAATCGGTACGCCTGCATCAAATCCAGTGGCTTTAAGAGTCCGTATAATCCTGACAAAATTCGCACACTGCCTTGCAAAATATCCAGTTTTTCTATTGGAATCGAATAGGCATCCAATCCGGTATAAACATCCCCATCGAAAGCGTAAATGGCAGGACGCGCATTTTCTGGAGTGAAGGGGGTTTTCCAATCTTGATTGCGTTGCCAATTCAAATCAGCCAATTTATCCGAAATAGCCATTAATTCTGAAAGTGCCGCGGGTGATTTTTGTTTCAACACTTTGTTAACTTGAAGCGATTCCTTTAAAAACAGCGCTTCCGAATATTTTTCAGTTGGCAGGACTTTTTCAAAGTTTAGCGATTTGGCGGGTGAAATAACAATTTTCATAGGAACATTTCTATTTGATTCTTTTTTTACTCTTCCTCCTCACTCGAATGCGTTTTTGAGTACCCTCTCCATTTCTCAATACAATCCTGAAAATCCTGCGGCAATTCGGTATCAAAACGCATCATATCTCCTGTGCTAGGATGCACAAAACCAAGTGTTTTGGCATGTAAAGCCTGTCTTGGCAAAGCCTTGAAACAATTTTCGATAAATTGTTTGTATTTCGTAAACGTAGTTCCTTTCAAAATCAAATGACCGCCATACCGCTCGTCATTAAAAATAGGATGTCCAATGTGTTTCATGTGCACCCGAATCTGGTGGGTTCTCCCCGTCTCCAAAATGCAAGAAACCAAAGTCACGTAACCAAAACGTTCCAACACTTTGTAATGGGTCACGGCCGGTTTTCCAATTTCAGGATCGGAAAAAACCGCCATTTGCATGCGATCTTTCAAATGGCGGGCAATGTTGCCTTCAATCGTTCCTTCATCTGCAACCACATTTCCCCAAACTAGCGCAATGTATTCCCTTTCGGTAGTTTTGGCTTCAAATTGCTTGGCAAGATGCGTCATAGCCGCCTCGGTTTTGGCAATTACCAAAAGTCCCGAGGTGTCTTTATCAATTCGGTGTACCAATCCTGGACGTTCGCTACTGTTCATGGGCAAATTTTCGAAATGAAATGCCAAAGCATTCACTAAAGTTCCCGTATAGTTTCCGTGACCAGGATGCACTACAAAATCAGGGGGTTTGTTGACGAGCAAAATCGCAGCATCTTCATACACAATATTAAGCGGAATATCTTCGGGGTCAACCCTGTTTTCGAAAGGCGGATGCGACAACATAATGCGCACCACATCAAAGGGCTTTACTTTATAGTTCGATTTTACAGCGAGGTCATTCACATAAATATCTCCGGCAGTTGCCGCATTCTGTATTTTATTTCGAGTGGCATTCGGAATCATGTTCATTAAGTATTTATCTATTCTCAGGAGCAATTGCCCTTTGGGAATGTCAAATCTATAATGTTCATATAATTCGTCCTCTAAATCTGTAGTGTCAATATTACTGCTCATTTGCAGGCAATTGATCTGTTGACATGGCCGTACTGTCCACTTCTTCTATATAACTTTCCTTACCGTCACCCAGCACCAAATCAATTTTAGAGGCTTTCAAAACGTGATCGCCCACCTTGAGGTTTCTTCCTTTGCAACGCATTTCCAAAACCATATCTTTTCCAAGATTCGGGATATAGGTAATCGTACCTTCTTCAAGACCCAAAGCCTTTAATGTAGGAACCGCTTCGCGATATGTTTTTTGGATTAAATCCGGAATACGCACAGACGAAAACCCCGAAGCATTAATCTTGATATATACTTTTCTTCCTTCTTTTACCTTGGCACCAGGCAAAGGATCTTGCTCGACCACACTGAATTTAGGATAATCACTGTTGTAATCTACACTGTCCAAAAGCACATAGTCCAAGTCCAATTCGTCTAATTTTTCCTCGACCTGCTCCTCAGTTAACTTAGCTAAATTGGGCACCGTTATTTCGTGACCATGATCCGTTGTGAAAGTCAACCAATGCACGAAGAAATAACCTAAAACGGCAAGAATAGCAAGAGCGGCAAGTGCTTGTCCAAAAAACACGCGGCTGGTAAGATAATTACGTAAGCTCATAAATTTAATTTAATAAGTCGCAAAGATAAAGCTATTTCGTTCCAAAAAAAATTCTAATTTTGTTTGAAATACGTTTAATCGGCTTATCGGTTAAACAGCAAACCGATTAAACCTAAAAAATGAAAAACATTGCCATCATCATGGGCGGATATTCAAGCGAATATAAAATCTCTTTAATCAGCGGAAATGTCGTCTATCAATTTCTTGACAAAACTAAATTTAACGGATTCCGAATCCATATTTTCAAGGAAAAATGGGTTTATGTTGATGCCCAAGATGCAGAATTTCCCATTGATAAAAACGATTTTTCAACAACTGTAAACGGAACCAAAATCACTTTTGATTGTGTTTTCAACGCCATTCACGGTACACCAGGCGAAGATGGATTGATGCAAGCGTATTTTGAATTAATTGGTATGCCGCAATCTTCCTGCGATTATTATCAGGCAGCATTAACCTTCAACAAACGGGATTTATTGTCGGTTTTAAAACCTTACGGCATCAAAACCGCGACTTCCTATTATTTAAATAAAGGCGAACATTTTGATACTGCAGAAATTGTGAAAGCCGTTGGATTACCTTGTTTTGTAAAACCAAATAAATCAGGTTCCAGTTTTGGAATTTCCAAAGTAAAAACGGCGAACGAATTACCCATCGCTATTGAAGTAGCTTACCAGGAAGACAACGAAATCATCATCGAAAGTTTTTTGGACGGTACCGAAGTTTCTGTTGGAGTCATTAATTACAAAGGAGAAATAATCGTTTTACCCATCACCGAAATTGTTTCGGAGAATGATTTCTTCGATTACGAAGCCAAATATCATGGAAAGTCACAGGAAATAACACCCGCCAGAATCGCTGAAGAAATGACACAAAGAGTAAGTGAAGTGGCAAAACGCACTTATGAAGTCTTGAAAATGAAAGGATTTTCCAGAAGCGAATTCATCTTTGTGGACGGCGAACCCCACATGCTCGAAATGAATACTATTCCGGGTCTTACTACCGAAAGTTTGATTCCACAACAAGCCAAAGCTGCTGGAATTTCGTTAGAGGATTTGTTTAGCAATGCAATAGCATTGGCGTTGCCTGAATAAATGAATTAAAACCTACAGAAACTCAAATCAAAAAAATGAGAAAAGCCATATTTCCGGGATCGTTTGACCCCATCACTTTAGGTCATGAAGATATTATCAGAAGAGGCATTCCCTTATTCGACGAAATTGTAATTGCCATTGGCGTCAATGCCGAGAAAAAATATATGTTTTCGCTCGAAGAAAGAAAACGATTTATCGAAGAAACCTTCAAAAACGAACCCAAGATTTCCATTGTCGTTTACGAAGGCTTGACCATTGATTTGTGCAAAAGAATCGATGCTAATTTCATTCTGCGTGGATTACGCAATCCCGCCGATTTTGAGTTCGAAAAAGCCATAGCGCATACCAATAGACGGATGTCTAAAATTGAAACGGTGTTTTTATTAACTGCTGCAGGAACTTCTTATATCAGTTCTAGTATCGTGAGAGATGTTATTCGAAATAACGGTAAATATGAATTACTGGTTCCTGAAGCCGTGAAAGTAAAGAAATAGTATTCTGTATAAATTTGGATAAAGGCTTTAATTAGCACTACTTTCGCAAAAAAATAGACAACAATAACAGAATGGAAAGAACATTGAATAAACGCAGCGGGTCACAGTGTGAACTTTGCGCTGCCACCGAAAACCTAAAAGTTTTTGCCGTTTTACCTACAAAAAAAGGAGGATTAGACGAAAGTATTTTGGCTTGTACCACCTGTATTGACCAAATTGAAAATCCAGGAAACGAAGATTTAAACCACTGGCGTTGCCTAAACGACAGTATGTGGAATGAGAACACAGCGGTTCAAGTAATCGCTTGGAGAATGTTGAGCAGAATACGAGCAGCGGGTTGGCCAAAAGAATTGCTAGATATGATGTACCTAGACGAAGACACTTTAGTTTGGGCCCAAGCCACTGGCGAAGGTGAGGAAGATGAGAATAAAGTAATTCACCGCGACAGCAACGGAGTAATTCTTGCTACTGGTGATTCTGTAGTTTTAATCAAAGATTTGAAAGTTAAAGGTTCCAGTATGGTGGCCAAACAAGGAACTGCTGTAAGAAACATTAGATTAGACCACACGAACGCCGAATATATTGAAGGTAGAGTTGACGGACAAACCATAGTGATTAT
>CANHNG010000035.1 GCA_947461915.1 Flavobacteriaceae bacterium | reverse complement strand
CTCTTTTCCAAGTCGGTTCTCGTTATTTTATGTCTGAGGTATTTTTCGATCATCAAACTGGCTATTGGACCCGCAATTGTAGCTCCATATCCGCCATTTTCGACCAAAATGGCTATGGCTATTTTTGGATTATCTTTTGGTGCAAAAGCAACAAAAATAGAGTGGTCTTCAAGTTTGGTTCTTACACCACCAATCTTGGCAAAATTCTCAGCAGTACCTGTTTTGCCACAAATATCAATGCCTTCCACATTCAAACCATGTGCTGTACCTAGATTATAAACATCAAACAAACCGCTTATCATGGGCTTAAAATATTGTTTGTCTATTGAGGTTACATGTTTTGTTGTAAATTTAGTGTCAATCTTTTCGCCTTTAATTCTCTTGATGATATGGGGAGTGTAATAATACCCCTCATTTGCCACAGCCGACATCATGTTAGCGAGCTGAATAGGTGTCATCAATACTTCTCCTTGCCCAATGGCATTGGACACAATGGTTTTACTATCCCATCGCCAATCAGGATACATTTTTTTATAGGTTTTTGAATCTGGTACTTTGCCTTTTCTACCCGTTGGTAAATCATATCCCATAAACTGTCCAAGTCCAAAACTTTTCACATGTTTGCTCCAAACGTCAACAGCATAAGGAGCACTCACATATTTATTGATGGTTCGCATGTAAGTATTGCCAAAATAGGTGTTGCATGAGTTGTAGATCCCATTATGCAATTGATGAGGCCCAAAACCGTGACATTTCATAAACCGTCCTCTGGCGTAACTAAAACCATGATGACACATAAAAGTAGTTTGTTCGTTTATTACTTTTTCCTGTAAACCAACAAGTCCTGTCAGAATTTTAAAAGGGGAGCCTGGAGGATATTCTGCTAGAAGTCCCCTGTCATAAAGAGGTTTTGCTATTGAATCATGATAAAGTAAAGTGTAGTTTTTAGATCGTTGGCGCCCTACTAATATGGAAGGATCGTAAGATGGCGCGGTAACCAATGCCAATATCTCACCAGTCTTAGGTTCGATAGCTACAATTCCACCTCTTTTATTAATCATTAATTCTTCGCCATATTTTTGAAGTTCAAGGTCTATGGTAAGATTGATGTCTTTGCCCTGCACAGCAACGGTGTCATATTTTCCCTCCTTAAATGAGCCGATTTCTCTATTGTATTTATCTTTTTGGTAATATTTCACCCCTTTTATCCCACGAAGAATCTCTTCGTAACTTTCTTCAACACCTTGTCTCCCTATTAAATCCCCGCTATTATAATATGGATTTTTGGCAATCAATTTGTCGTTAACTTGAGTGATGAAACCAAAAACATTGGCTCCAAAATTCACTTGATAATCCCGAAGGGAACGTTTTTGAATGTAAAAACCTTCGTATTTTCGTATTTTTTCCTGAAATGCAGCAAACTCTTTTTTATTCAGCTGGGCTAAAAATACCGAAGGTAGACGAGGGCTATACACTTTAGCTTTTGCAATTTTTTTAATGAAATCTTCTTTTGTGACGTCTAATAATTCACAAAATTCTAAGGTGTCTAAGTTTTTTATTTCTCTTGGTATGACCATGATGTCGTAAGAAGGCTGGTTGGCAACCAATAACTTCCCCTTTCGATCATAAATATAGCCCCTTTCAGGATAATCATATTTTATTTTAATAGCGTTATTGTCAGACTTTAATTTAAAAGAATCATTAACGACTTGCAAGTAAAATAATCGTATTACAAGTAATGCAGTTGCAATAATAATTAAGGAAGGAAGCAAGACTTTTCTCATCTTCTATTGGGCTTTGTAAGATATATGATTATGATGCAGATGAGAATTGTAAAAATAGTGCTCAATAGGGTTCGAAGTAGGACATCCCAGAAGAAACTGATTCGGAAGGCTTCCAACAAGAATAATGTGGTATGATGAATGATGACCGAGAGCAATATAAAAGAAAATCTTTCGGGGGTTAAATCATCATTTAATTTTACGGTTTGGTACTCATAGCTTAAACCAAAAGAAAATCGGAATAGATAAGGCCTGTAATAAGCCAAAATCAAACAAGCAGCCGTATGAATCCCGCCAGAGTTACTGAACATATCCAGAATAAGTCCGAGAAAAAAACTAGCAAAAAGGAGTCCGGATTTATTCCCGTTTACGGGGTATAATATGATAAAAAGGATATACGGGAACGGACTAATATAGCCCAAAAAATTCATATTATTGAAAATAATGATCTGTACCGTCAACAACAGTATAAAACGAAAAATATTGACAAACAAGGCACTATTCATTTTGCTCTGCTTTTTCTAGGTTAATAATTTCTTCGCGATCTTTGCTTTTTATGATATACACGTGACCCAGATTGGTCATGTCATTAAAAAGTTTAATATCCAAAGTGTAATAATTGGTTTGATTGTCAATATAAATCTTGTCAACAGTTCCGATATTGAGATTTTCTGGAAATATAACCGATTGCCCACCAGTTACGATAGTGTCTCCTTTTCGAATGGCAGCTAATCTCGGAATGTCAATTAACTGCACAAATCCTGTGCTTTTGCCGTTCCAAACCAACGAACCAAAATGGTTTGATTTTTTAATTTTTGCGTTTATTTGGGATTTTATATTCAATAAACTTAGTACCGTGGCGTATCTTGGGGAGGTATTGTCTATAATCCCTACAATTCCTAAACTATTGATTACCCCCATATCCGATTTTACGCCTTGCAGGCTGCCGGAATTTAGGGTTAAATAATTTTCATGTGAATTATAGGAGTTGTGAATTACTTTTGAAACAATAATATCCGTAGGATGCAATCCTTTTATACTATCCAATTTTGTGGCTGTGACGGTGTCTTTAGCGTTAAAAAGAATACTTCTTAATCTTGCGTTTTCTTGTGCAAGCGCATCGTTTTGGGTCCTTAAATCCAGATATTCACTGATGTTATTGATTTTTTCATAAACTCCGCCACTCAAAAAATTGGCAGAACTTATGATTTTGCTTCTGTGATACGAATGGGACTGAATAGTGAGGGATAATGAAATACCTAAAAGCAGCAAAAACAGTAATCGATTACTGTTTTTTAAAATAAAATTAAATATTTGCTGCATTGTATAAAATTAAAACTTTAAAAATTTTAAATGTAAAACCCCAATTTACGTATCAAAAGAAATTAAATTAGAATTTGAAATTTAGTCTTTGTTATTTTATAAGGATACTTTTAAACTTCAGGATGTTTTTAAGCGCCATTCCAGTTCCACGTACTACGGCTCTTAAAGGGTCTTCGGCGATGTAAACCGGCAAATCTGTTTTTTGTGAAATTCTTTTATCAAGACCTCTCAACATCGACCCACCTCCTGCAAGATAAATACCCGTATTGTATATATCTGCGGCTAATTCTGGCGGAGTTTGAGATAGGGTTTCCATTACGGCATCCTCAATACGTTGAATTGATTTATCCAAAGCTTTGGCGATTTCTCGATAGGAAACTGCTACTTGTTTGGGCTTTCCGGTAAGTAAATCTCTACCTTGAACTGACATTTCTTCTGGAGGTGTTTCTAAATCTTCCACAGCGGCTCCAACTTGAATTTTTATTTTTTCGGCAGTACTTTCCCCAACAAAAAGATTGTGTTGTGTACGCATGTAATACACGATGTCATTGGTAAAAACGTCACCAGCAATTTTTACCGATTTGTCACATACAATTCCGCCCAAGGCGATTACGGCGATTTCTGTTGTCCCACCACCTATATCAACAATCATGTTTCCTTTGGGTTGCATAATATCGATACCAATACCTATAGCTGCGGCCATTGGTTCATGTATCAAATAAACTTCCTTACCATTTACCCTTTCGCAAGATTCTTTCACCGCTCTCATTTCCACTTCAGTTATGCCAGAAGGAATACAAACCACCATTCTTAATGCTGGAGTAAACATTCTTTTTTTCAAAGCAGGAATGCTTTTTATAAGCATACTAATCATTTTTTCGGAAGCATCAAAATCAGCAATTACTCCATCTTTCAAGGGTCTAATCGTTTTAATGTTTTCGTGGGTTTTACCTTGCATCATGTTAGCTTCTTTACCAACAGCAATGATTTTTCCCGAAACTCTATCACGGGCAACTATGGATGGACTGTCTATAACTACTTTATCATTATGTATGATTAAAGTATTTGCGGTACCAAGATCTATCGCAATATCCTCGGTCATGAAATCAAAAAATCCCATACGTTTTTTGGGTTTAAAAAGTTATAAATTTTTAACGTACAAAGCTAAACAAATTAATGTTTGAAATGACGTGTTCCTGTAAATACCATTGCAACTTTATTTTCATTGCAATAATTGATGCTCAATTCGTCTTTTATAGATCCTCCAGGTTGAATTACAGCAGTTATTCCGGCCTCTTTTGCGATTTGAACACAATCTGGAAAAGGGAAAAAAGCGTCACTCGCCATGGATGCCCCTTTTAGGCTAAATCCAAAAACTTTTGCTTTTTCGATAGCTTGCAACAAGGCGTCAACTCTTGACGTTTGACCTGTTCCGGACGAAATCAAAGTACCGTTTTTAGCAAAAACTATTGTATTCGATTTGGTATTTTTGCACACTTTTGAGGCAAATATCAAATCTTTAATTTCTTGTTCGCTAGGCGCCGTTACCGTAACGGTTCTTAGGTCTTCTTTTGTGTCGGTGATGTTGTTTCTTTCTTGAACCAAAATTCCGTTAAGACAAGTTCTCACTTGTTTTTGTGGCAATTCTACTTCGTTTTGAATCAATAGTATTCGGTTTTTCTTTTCTTGTAAAATGGTAATTGCTGCTTCGTCATAACTTGGAGCGATAACCACTTCGCAGAATAATTTATTGATTTCAGTGGCAGTTTCGACATCTATTTTTGTGTTGGAAATCAAAACTCCGCCAAATGCAGAAGTGGGATCACAAGCCAAAGCTACATCATAAGCTTCACTAATAGTCTCTCTTGTCGCTAAACCACAAGCATTATTGTGTTTTAAAATGGCAAATGTTGGTCCGTCATTTTTGAATTCATTTATTAGGTTGACTGCTGCATCTACATCTAATAAATTGTTATAAGACAATTCTTTTCCGTGCAGTTTTTTGAACATAGCATCAAAATCGCCAAAGAAAAATCCTTTTTGATGAGGATTTTCACCGTATCTTAAAATTTGCCCATTCGCGATGCTTGTTTTATATAAAGTTTCGTCCGTATTAAAATAATTGAAAATAGCCGTGTCATAATGGGATGAAACGTGAAATGCCTTTGTGGCAAATAATTTTCTGTTTTCTAATGTTGTCGCTCCGTTTTGATTGGTAATCAAATCCAAAAGCAAACTATATTCGGCCACAGATGGAACAATTACTGTGTCTTTGAAGTTTTTTGCAGCCGCGCGAATTAGTGAAATGCCGCCAATATCTATTTTTTCGATGATGTCTTCTTCACTTGCTCCCGAAGCTACCGTTTTTTCAAAGGGATACAAATCCACAATCACCAAATCGATTTGTGGAATGTCATATTCCTGCATTTGCTGTACGTCTGTTTCATTATCCTGACGATTTAGAATTCCACCAAAAACTTTCGGGTGTAATGTTTTCACCCTTCCGCCAAGGATCGATGGATAGGAGGTAACATCTTCAACCGGAACAACCGGAATGCCTAGATTTTTTATGAATTCTTCTGTGCCTCCTGTGGAGTAAAAAATAACATTTTGCTCGTGTAATTTTTTTATGATTGGTTCCAAACCTTCTTTTGAAAAGACTGAAATTAGAGCAGATTTAATCGTTTTTGTAGTATTCATTATGTAGTTAGAATTTTATGCTGCAAAAGTAGTTTTTTTGGATAAAAATGCAATGGGATTGTTTAACAATATTTCAAAAATGAGAACAAATTTTCAAGTGTAATTTCATTAGGTTCTTGAAAAATAATTTCTGAATTTTACCATAACACAAATTATGGATTTATGTTAATTTATTTTCGATTGTTGAATGAGAGTTTTCGCTTTGCCATGAATGCCTTGCGAAACAATAAATTGCGCACCCTACTATCGTTGCTTGGCGTAACTATTGGGATATTTTCAATTATTGCTGTGCTGGCCGCTGTGGATTCCTTGAACAGAAAAATCACTAAAGATTTGAGTAGTTTTGATAAAAACACCATTTACTTGATGAAAATGTCCTTCGGACCCTCAACTATTCCACAATGGAAAAGGGAGCAATTTCCCAATGTAAAATATGATGAATATATTTATTTGAAAGGAGCTATGACCCATACAGCACAATTGGGTTATCAAATATTCACCAAAAGCGAATCTATTAAATTTGAGTCCAAAATTGCTAGTGATGTTACTATTATTCCGGTTTCACATGAGTTTATCGATATTCAAGGACTTGAATTTGAAAAGGGTAGATTCTACACCGACTCTGAGGCCAATTCTGCGGCCAGAGTCATTGTTATAGGCGATGAAATTGCAAAATCATTATTTGATGAGGCAAACCCCATCGGTAAAAAAGTACGTTTGTATGGGCAGCGATTTACGGTAATAGGGGTTTTAAAAAAACAAGGGGCTGCTTTGCTTGAAAATAATCGTGATGTTTCAGCTTTTATTCCCGTTAATTTTGTTAGGCAATTGTATGGCGACAATAATAAAATATCGATAAACGTAATTATTTTTAAACCTCAAAAAGGGGTAGATATGGATGCTTATAAAGCAGAAATCAGCCAAAAATTAAGAAACTTTCGTGGGTTGAAATCGGGAACAATCGATAATTTTTTTATTAATGTTTTCTCTGGGTTTACGGATTTGATAGACGGAATCATTTCCCAAATGAATCTCGTGGGTTGGATCATTAGCGGATTTTCGCTTCTTGTAGGTGGTTTTGGAATTGCCAATATCATGTTCGTTTCAGTAAAAGAGCGCACCAATCTCATCGGAATCCAAAAATCATTGGGAGCTAAAAACAAATTTATACTATTTCAGTTTTTATTCGAAGCCATTATTCTTTCCGTAATAGGAGGAGTCATTGGTTTGTTGTTGGTTTGGGCTATTGCCTTGGTTTTGACTAAGGTGTTGGATTTTGAGTTTGTTCTAAGTATGGCAAATATTTTTTTAGGAACTGGATTGGCCGCACTAATCGGATTGATATCGGGAATTCTCCCTGCAATTACGGCCTCTAAACTAGATCCTGTGGAAGCAATACGAACGGGAATGTAATTGAGAAAAAAACATTTTTTGCTTATCATAACTAGTCGGTTGAGTTGTTGGACAACATTTCTTATCGACGGTTTGGTATGATTAAATAAATAAAAAAACTTATCACCATTCGAAATTATAAAATAAGAAACTTTATCAGTTTTTAGGATGGTGTCTTTTTAAAAAACTGATGATATTTTTTGAAAATTATTTTTTATTTATAAAAGTTCACTTAGAATTTTAAGTATTTGTTTTTCCCTAAATCTTTTGGAAATTATGCTAAAAAAAAGGTTCGTGGATTACGAACCTTTGTTTGAAAATTATTTTTTTGATTTTTCATCATTCATCTTTTTCTCTAATAATAAGCAGTGGGCTGCACAAGCGTGGAGTTTGTAATTTTTATGTACGGTACCCATACTATGCCCTTTCGGATCTAGTATTTCGCATATTTCTCCTTCAGTTTTTCCTACATTAACTACATTTTCACCTTTTATGTTATAGTACGAACCATTTTTTTTAGCCATACCCAACTTGTTTCCCTTAGAATCAATAACATTACCATTTCCATCAATAAAGTAAACGGTCTTGCCTTTGCTGTCTTTCACGATATTTTCTTTGGTAATAAATCCTAATTTGTTACCCTCATAATCATAAACTCCACCCTTTTTATTGATACTGATTTTTTCATTTTGATTAGAGGTCGATTTGGTTTGTGCATTGGCACTTAACGAGATTGCCATTATAAACAATGTTAGTAATGGAACCACTTTTCCCGAAATTAATCTTTGAATTCTCATAATAACTTATATTTAATTATTCATCAGTTCCGCTGTTGATCGGTCTTCAGTTTCGCTGTTGCCCGATTGATATTTTCTAAAGTTTCAAATTTCTCCATCTAAAAATATTTACAATCACTGAAACATGGTGAAAACTGATTCCATATAGTTTCAATTATTAAACTAAACTTCATAAGAATCTGACTTATAATTATATAAAGTTAATTAAAATATTTTTTAATGTTAAAATAATCGGATAATATTTTTTAAAAAATGAAATAAAAAATTCTCTTTGTAGGAAATGAAAAACAGATATTAAATTTCAGTTATAAATGAAAAATCCCGATTGCTCGGGATTTTTTGATTTATCTAATAGTATTATTTTGTATCAAATCGAGGTACAAGTTAATCTTGTCTTTCAATTCTTTTCGTGGAGTGATGAAATCCAAAAAACCATGTTCAAGTACAAATTCGGCAGTTTGAAAACCTTCCGGTAAATCTTTTCCGGTGGTGTCTTTTACCACTCGTGGACCTGCAAAACCAATTAATGCACCAGGCTCAGAAATATTTACATCACCAAGCATCGCATAAGAAGCCGTTGTTCCTCCGGTTGTTGGGTCGGTACACAAAGAAATATAGGGTATTTTTGCTTCGGCCAATTGCGCCAGTTTTACCGATGTTTTTGCCAATTGCATCAAAGAATATGCCGCTTCCATCATTCTGGCTCCGCCTGATTTTGAAATCATTACAAAGGGAATGTTGTTTTTGATAGAATGATTTATACCACGAGCAATTTTTTCACCCACTACAGCACCCATCGAACCGCCAATAAAGGCAAAATCCATACAACAAACCACTAAGTCTTTTCCTTTTGATTTTCCAACTCCTGTGCGAACCGCATCTTTCAATTTGGTTTTAGCCATGACGTCCCTTAAACGGTCGGAATATTTTTTGGTATCAACAAAATGCAAGGGATCTTTTGATTTCATATTGGCATCTAATTCCAAAAATTCATTATTGTCAAACAAAATTTCAAAATATTCGGCACTGCCAATTCTAACATGAAAATCATCTTCTGGGCTAACCCAGAGATTTCTGGCTAATTCATCGGCGTCAATTATTTTTCCAGTAGGAGATTTG
Source organism: Flavobacteriaceae bacterium (assembly GCA_947461915.1). Classification (GTDB taxonomy): domain Bacteria; phylum Bacteroidota; class Bacteroidia; order Flavobacteriales; family Flavobacteriaceae; genus Flavobacterium. The sequence continues at coordinate 924 of CANHNG010000035.1, read as the reverse complement.
TACCAAAGCCCTTTTGGAACGTCCATTTTGTCTTCGGTCGCCGTTGTAATTCCTTTTTCTGTTCTTTTAAACCAAGCCATATTTATTTCAGATTGCAGATTTCAGATTGTAGATTTCAGATTTCGAAAAATCTAAAATCTAAAGTCCGAAGCCTTAAATTATAGAGTATTCACGTTATTCAAGTCAGCAAAAGCTTGTTCTAGTCTAGTATTGAAAGTGCTTTCGCCTTCACGCAACCATCTTCTTGGGTCGTAATATTTTTTGTTTGGAGCATCGGCCCCAGTTGGGTTTCCAATTTGAGTTTTTAGATACTCAATGTTGTTTACCATAAAATCACGAATACCTTCCGTAAACGCAAATTGTAAATCAGTATCAATATTCATTTTTACAACACCATAGCTAATACCTTCTCTGATTTCTTCAAGTGTAGAACCAGAACCTCCGTGAAAAACGAAATCAACAGGATTGTGTCCGGTATTGAATTTTTGTTGAACGTAATCTTGAGAATTTTTCAAGATTTTTGGAGTCAGTTTTACATTTCCTGGTTTGTAAACCCCGTGAACATTCCCAAAAGAAGCCGCGATTGTAAATCTAGGACTTACTTTTAATAATTCTTCGTAAGCATAAGATACTTCAGAAGGTTGAGTATATAATTTTGAGCTATCTACGTCTGAATTGTCAACGCCATCTTCTTCGCCACCTGTGATGCCAAGCTCGATTTCTAATGTCATTCCCATTTTGCTCATTCTAGCCAAATAAGCCTTACAGATTTCTATGTTTTCTTCGATAGGCTCTTCTGATAAATCAATCATGTGAGAACTATATAGCGGTTTTCCAGTTGCTGCAAAATGTTTTTCAGAAGCATCCAATAAACCATCTATCCAAGGCAATAATTTTTTCGCACAGTGATCGGTGTGTAAAATT